>JBFGLD010000057.1:0-11946 GCA_041576335.1 Anaerolineae bacterium
GGCGGTGTATTGATAACGTTTTCCTGCTCCGGGGCGGTCAGCGCGGATCTCTTTCAAAAAATTCTTTTTGGCGCTTCGGTGGATGCAGGCCGAACGGCGCAAATAATCGAGCGCCTGTCTCAGGGGTCTGATCATCCTGTCTTGTTAACTTACCCCGAATCCGAATATCTTAAAGGGGTTGTTTGCCGAGTTTGGTAAGATTGTGCGGCGTAGGGCTTTTTGTTGCGAAGGCTGTGTCACAGGCGACGTACTACGGGTTGGCCTGATCGGGTTTTAGGGGGTATTAGCCTTGGCCAATTCTTCTTGAAGAACGTTTAAGGCTTGTTGGGCAGCGGCCTGCGCAGCCACTTGTTTGCTAAAGCCTTTGCCCTGCCCATATGTTTTGTTAGCAATCACCGCTTCGACGGTGAATTCCTTAGCGTGATCTGGCCCGCGCTCGTCGACCGTACGATAGGTCGGGGTGACCTGATAATAGCTCTGCGCAAGCTCCTGAAGGAGGCTTTTGGCATCCTTTCCTGCGGAAGAGGCCAGGACCTCGTCCAGCGCGGGCTCGATGAGTTTTTGGAGAAAACGGCGGGTGTCGTCGATCCCCTTGTCCAGGTACATCGCACCTACCAACGCTTCGAAGGCATCGCACAGAATGGCCACGCGCTCACGCCCCCCATTTTCTTCTTCACCTCGCCCCAAGAAAAGAAACAGACCCACATCCAGCTCGGTCGCAAATTGAGCCAGTCGTTCGGTCCGCACCAGGGCCGAGCGCAGATTGGTCAGTTGGCCTTCAGCCACTTCCGGGAAGCGGTGATATAAATACTCACCCGTAATAAAATCTAAAATCGCATCCCCCAAAAATTCAAGCCGCTCATTGTCTTCTAAGGGATAGTCCGGGTTTTCGTTGATGTACGAGCGGTGGGTGAGGGCGCGCTGCAAAAGTGTTTTATCGGAAAAGGTTAGGCCCAGGGTTTGTTCGGCTGCGGCAATGTTTGTCATAATTATTTGGCATCTGCCGGTGAGGGCAAATAATCACCTTCTACCCATTCGCTTCCGTCGGGGCCGAATTCTTTTTTCCAAATGGGTACAATTTCTTTGAGTCGGTTAATGGCATAGGCACATGCCTCAAAGCAGCCATCTCCTCGGTGGGGGCTGGACACGGCCACGATGACCGCATTTTCGCCGACTTCCAATTTTCCAATACGTTGGGTAATGGCGATGTCAACAATTTTGGGCCACTTTCTCCGCGCCTCGGCGGCCACTTGCTGAAGTTTGGTCACGGCCATGGCCTCGTAAGCCTCGTATTCTAAACGGTCAACGTCTTTGCCGGCGGAAACATTGCGGACAACACCACCAAATACAGCCACCGCGCCGATTTCGGGTTTGATGACTTTTGCGGCTATCTCGTCTAAGCTAATTGGTTCGAAACTAATAGAGAAGTTATTTGTATTGGCGTGTGTACCCGAGCCGCCGCTGACGGGCGGGAACAGAGCTACCTCATCCCCTTCTGTCAACTGGGTTTGCAGGTCAACAAAGTCTCGGTTAAGCGCAATGATGGTCTGCGAAGCCACATCGGCCAGTCGAGGATGCTCGGCCTGCAGGTTTTGAATCAAATCGGACACGGTGGCGTTTTCGCCGACCTCACACGCCAGCGTATCGCGGCCAACGAGTTCGCGCAGACGAGCAAAAAGCTTAACAGTTATCCTCATGATTTACTCCAAAGTGATGTCACCATGTTTGCCACCTCGTTTCCGAACCAGGCGAATGGCGTCGATGCGCATGGCTCGATCGACCGCTTTGCACATATCGTAAATAGTCAACCCGGCCACGCTGACCGCGGTCAGGGCTTCCATCTCAACCCCGGTTTTGCCCATATTGCGTACCGTTGCGCTGATGTCAATTGCGGCCAGGCCGGCAGGCCTTTCAGCCGGGTCCATATCAAAAGTCAAGCTGATATGCGAGAGCAGCAGCGGATGGCACATCGGTACGAGTTCATGTGTCCGTTTAGCGGCCATGATTCCGGCGACCTGGGCCACGGCCAGCACGTCACCTTTCTTAATGCCGCCTTCCTTGATCAAGGCCAGGGTTTCCGGCTTCATCGTAATGCGACCGTGAGCTACCGCCTCTCGTTGAGTATCATCCTTGTGGCCAACATCGACCATTTGGGCGCGGCCATGCTCGTCAAAGTGGGTTAGGGTCATCGGTATTTTCCTGTCTGGTCTTCACTTTTAGGTGAAATTATAACAAAATTTGAGGAAGGGTGCCAAATTCCCCGGATTTGTTGTTTGCTCGGCTGATTCTATTACGAAACCTCTGCGGTTCGGAAACTCGCCAAAATTCTGGATGCACCCTCCAGAGCCTGACCGCTTTGTTCAACTTTCCGGCGTGTGGTAGAATGAGGCCTCACACAGGCGGTCATCTAGTCAGAAGCTGGATAATTCAAGCCCTGACAGGGTTCCTAAAATCTGTCAGGGCTTCAGGCATAGAGGAGATTCAATTGTCTGAACTGGTCTTACTTAAGCTTGGTGGCTCAATTATTACCGACAAACGACAGCCGTTTACTGCCCGGTTGGATGTGATCGAGCGGCTGGCTGTTGAAATAAAAACTGCCCTTAACGAGCGGGGGGATGATCTGCGGCTCATTATTGGCCACGGCGCGGGTTCTTTTGGCCACGCAGCGGCGGCCAAGTATCACACGAATCGGGGCGCTATTGCCACCGATAGCTGGCCGGGCTTTGCCGAAGTTGCTGCCGCGGCCGCAGAGTTGAATCACCTTGTGATGAAGATGTTTCGCCACGTAGGTATTCCGGCGATCAAATTCCAACCTTCCGCCAGTACCCGCACCCGCGGCGAGCAGTTGATGTATTTTGAAACGTTCCCGATCAAAGAAGTAATCCGGCACGGATTGGTGCCGGTTATCTATGGTGATGTCAGCGTTGATGCGAACCAAGGCATGAGTATCGTTTCAACCGAAAAACTTTTCGATAATCTTGCTCGCGAGTTAACCCCAAATCGTATTCTCTTATGCGGTCACGTAGCCGGGGTGTATGAGGCGGATCCATTAACTAACCCGGAGGCGGAACTGATTGACAGCATCGATCAGAGCGACTGGGATGAAATCGAGGCCAAGCTGGGCGGTTCGCACGGCGTCGATGTGACCGGCGGCATGTTTACCAAGGTTCGAGATATGTACCGGCTGACGCTGGCCATGCCGCCTATGCAGGCCATGATTTTTTCCGGGGAGGCGCCGGGGAATTTAGAAGCCGTTCTAAAGGGCCAAATGGTCGATTTTGGGACGATTATCAACTAAACTAGACCTCGTCGTGGGGGTGAATTAGCAGATCAAGGGCTAAGTAGAAGGCCTTCATGTGTCGCACTAATAAGATAATGACCGCCAACACCGGGATCATCGTGCCGAGCATGAGCCAGGGCGTCGATAAATCAAAGAGATAATCCAGCAAATAGAGTTGAGCCAGCCCGCAGATCGAAACCAGTCCAAAACTGATTAGCCACAAGACGAAAAGAAAATAACCGGGCTCCCGGCCGTAGATGTATTTGCAACGGGGACAACCGGGCAGCGTGGTGAACCAGTCGGTCAGGCTCTCGGCCTTTTTTGCCGGCATAAATAAAGGCGAAATACCACAAACCGGACAGCGCAGGCGCAGGCTTCGACAAAAATAGCGCCAGACTTTGGCCCCAAACGAGGGTTGGTATGCCATGGCTAGATTATTGTTCATCCAAAATCAGGCCTTCACTCGGGGTGAACCGCTCCTGTGACAAAACGACTGCGCTGTGCCCGGCCTCCGTACCGCTGGCGGCGGTGTGCGCGGCAGCTTCCTCGAGCTTTTGCATGGCCGTAAGCCGGGCACACTCCTCGGGTGTTAACGCATAGCGGATGGCGTTGCTGAGCAGATGTTCAGCCAGTGCTTGTTGAACCTGATGCCGCAGGCTCGCCGTGCCGCTAAAAGACCGCCACCTTAGCCCGGCGTCTTTGACAAAAATTAGCCCGGCAGAGGTGCGCGGCACCTCTTTTTTTAGAAATGCCACCGTTGGCCGGCCCGCCCGCCGAATGGCGTACAATTCCGAACCAACCGGGGCCCGAATATCTCCACCCATAATTAATACGTGCCAATCCGCCGTGTCCGGCAGGGTCGGATCAAAGCGTTCGTCGCCGACGGGCGTCTGCAAAATCTTCCAGGCCAGCGTCACCGGCAGCGTAGCAATCATGCGGGCCAGCGTTTCTCGCTCCTCCATCAAATCAGAAGCGGCTGAGATGTAGATTGTGACGGGACGATTCTTGTGGGTCATTCGTAATCCTATGGCGCTTAAGGCTAAAAAGATGATACCACAGCTTGTTGTTAGTCGGCAATCATCTTACTATTTTCGGGATGCTCCCCCTATTTTTAACTCCAGTAGCTGCAGCGCTCCATCTGCCGCCCCTTGTAGCGGTAGTCGCTCTCCGGTATCTGACCGGTAGAGGCCGACGAACAGCCGGTAGTGACCGGCCGGCAGGCTGCCGAGGTCTCGCTCGTCGGCAATAATTTCACCGGGATCCCACAGGCTGGTGGGGTATCCGCCGGCTGCCGGCGGCCCATCGAACTGAGCGACAAGCTCGTTCTGCGAGTCAAGCAGGTGAATGAAGACCGTGTAGTCGGTCCGCGGCTGGGCTTCGGCGTGCCAGAAAAGTAATAGCTTAGAGATTGAAGACGCTTGCTCGGCGGGTTTGAGATTGATCATTGGGGGTTGGCCAGCCGCAGCGGGTGCTAGCTGTTCATCAGTATTGGTCTTCATCACGCTGGGGTTGCCTTCGCTATCCACAAGGTTGAAGCCGAGCAGCCTGATTTGGTCACCGAAAGTGGCATGAATCGGATAGTCGGGGTTAACTTCAGGTAGGGTGATATTCAGCGGCGGACCGCCAACTTTAATTGGGCCGAGGGGAACGCTGTTACGATCGAGGGGCTGGCCGTTTTGAACCAGGGGCAGCGACAGTGTGGGCTGGTTGGTGAGGTAAAGCCCGACGTCTAGCCAGTAGACCCCGTGAGGCGCCGAAGCCTCAACCGGGACTTGATATGCGTCAGTAACAATTTCGCCGGGTACCCACAGCAGCACGCTGTAATGTCTGAGGGGAATTCGGTCAACTCCGCCGCGCTGAGTCAAAGTCTGATCAAGAAGATGGTTAAAAACGGTTAGACTCTGTCCCATTGTGCGGTCGGCTTGCCAGTGCAGCGTGACGGGAAAATTGTGCCCCGGCTCCACCCGCCGCTGGGGCAAGTCGTAGCCCAAGAGGGTGATCATACCGGCAAAGTTGGCCCTGACAACAGTGGCCAGCGGCGGTGCTTCAAATTGGCGAGGGCGGTTTTCGATTTTGCCTACCCAGGGCAGTCCAGGTGAGTCTTGTTTTGGAATATCGGACTGTATCTCCGATTTCTCAAACGAATTCAGCGTATTAAATTTGAGCTGATAGTCTCCGCTGGGCCAGTTGGCCTCGACAATGAAGTGGGCTACGCCGGCCTGTGGATTGGCTATAAATTGCGCCGGGCTAAAACTGCTGCCATCCGACGCGACCAGATTTGGGGTACCGGTGAGGTTGGTTAGCACGAAACTAAGGGTGCTGCGGTAAGTGAAGGGGTCACCGGCGGGCAGCCCATCGGCGCGCAGTGCGCCGGGCAATCTTGGTAAGTTTTGGCGCGCCGCCAAGTTCAATTTTGGAGAAAGTGTCACCGGCTCCATAACTGTTTGGTGCGAATCGTCCAAGAGTTGTACGGTCAGACTGGCCTCCAGCGCCGGACCGGGCACAAGCGGCAGAGGGATCACATGGTGCAGCACATCGCCCCTATCCCAGGCGCGAGTCGGATACCGACCCCCTACGGGGTGCCCCAGCCAGCCGCCAATAGCCTGACCGGTGAGGTTGGTCAGGGTCAGTTTTACCAGGTAATCTTGCGCCGGAACGGCGCCGGCCTGCCAAATCAAGGTTACCGGGAGCAATCCGTCTCTCTGCGACGCGATCTCATAACCGACCAAGGTGATCCCGTCGGCTGCTTCAACGTTGATGAGATTCTCCGCGGTGGGCCGGACGACCGCGGTAGATAGGGGGATAGGTGGGGGGTAGCTGCGCCGGATCAGCGGTAGGCCATAGATGCTCAGGGCGAGGGCGAAGAGTGGGAGCAGTGAAGCGGGCCGAAAAAGGTGAAGAAAAGAACGTGGGATATGGAATTTCGTGGGTACTGTGTAGCGGGTGGGGCGCATGCGCGGCAGCGGAAGGTGTGCTAGTCCCCACATCAAGCCGTAGGAAATGGCCGGCAAAGCCGGGAACAGGTGCCGACCCTGAGCGGTTTCGACAATATCACCGCCGGTTAGAACAAAGCGAATAAGGAGCAGGGGGAGGAAGAAGATAGGGGTAAGGAGGAAGAGGAGGGTGGGGAATTGTGAATGGGGAATTGTGACTTGTGACTTTGGAGAGTCGGTCCGAGCCATACCCGGTACGTATGAGGTCAGGGCAGCCAGGCACAACAGGGCCAGTACCCAATAGATCCAACTGGGAAAATCGATAGTTCCGCTGCCGCCGAAGCTGCCCCAAAAGGAGTGAAACAGGGTGGTGAACCACTCGCGCCAGCCCAGGTTGGGCCCGGTGATCGCCTGACCGGAAGCCAAGTTGCGCAGCGAGGCATCACTGGTACTGGCGACTAGGGCGGTCAATGTTCCGCGGATGAAACCCAGATTTTTCACCTGGTTGAAATGGCGCCAGATAAAGATGAACCACCAGCCGCCTGTTACAATGGCACCCCCTAAAAGCGGAACGGTGAGCGCCAGTAATCGTGAAAGAGCGCGCCAGGCAAAGCCATAGGATTTATAGGCCAGCCAGCCCCCCCAGGCTGCAACCACGCCCCACAGCGGCAGCGCATTATACTTGGTTACGGTCGCCAGCCCCAGAAGGGTGCCCAAGAAGAAGACTTGGCGTAAACCAATTCGGGCGGGGCACTGCGTGTAACTGACCAGCGTCAGCAAAACTAAGCCGGAGAGCAAAATAAGCAAGTTGTCGTCGTTGACCACGCTGCCGATGAAGAGTACCTGTGGCAGGAATGCGTGTAGGGCGGCAGCGCCGGTCGCCAATAAGCGATGCTGCGTCAAACGCCAGGTAATCAAGTAGGTCACAACCACCCCCAGGGCCGTTAGCCCCACTGACACATAGCGGCCAAGATGCCAGGCTAAGGGCAGGCCCCGCCAAGGCCAGGCTTCGTCGGTTGTGTGGATGAACGAAGCAATCGTCTGGCCGTTGGTTGGAATAAGTCGGCGCGGCGTATCCCCCACGGCCTTGAGCCGGGTTGGCGGCCCGTCGCCGGCAAGTGTCACCGGCACCGCAACCAAGACATGGTACAGCGGCGGCCAGTTCGAGCGATAATCGGCGGCCTGCCGGTCGGCCAGGGTAGCCGGCAAGCGCTGAGTTTCGGCTATAAAGCGCGCGTAGTTAAGCTGGGCCGGCTCATCCGGCGCTTCACCCAGCGGAACGAAACTGGCGTAGCTTAACGACAAAACTAGATGGACCGATAGGACCAGCAAGAGAGGCATGTGGTACGGCAGTTTCACTGCCCGGATAACCGTCATACTTGAATCACTACTGTCCAGAGTTGTGCGGACCAACAGAAATCCTTCAATTTCCAACTGGCTTTATTCGCACCACGGCGCTTAACACGGCGTAATCGGCGATTGGCTGCCCCATCTCATTTAAAACCGGTACGCGTTCACCGTTGTCTGAACGGTACCAACCGATGCGCAGCCGGTGGTCGCCAACGGGCGTGCCGGCGGGAATGGTCAGGGTGTATTTGTCGGTAATCAATTCGCCGGGCTGCCATGCAGTGGTAGGGTAGCTGCCCCAAACAGGCTGGTTGTCTTGACCGGCGCGATTAAAGCCATCGGCAGCCACGAGATGGGTGAACACCGTATACGGCGTGTCGGTCGGTACCTCGGCATGCCAATAGAGCGAGAGCGTAAGCTTTTGTTCAGGCTGCAAAATCACCAAAAATTCCTCCTTGACTCCGTTCCGGATGGGTTCACCCGGACTCAGTCGGGATTCGCCGTCTTTGTCAAAGATTTGGTAACCTCGCAAGCTGAGGCCATGGCCAAAGGTAACGGGATGGCGAATCATCCGCCGCTCGACGGTTGCCGGGCTGAGGTAAAGATTGATGTTATAAGCCGGAAAAAACACTTGGTGGACCCGGTCGGCGTGCCGGTCTAACCATTTTAATACGTCACCTTGTTCGTCAAACCCTTGGCGCAGTAGCGGTAAAAACCAAATACGCGCGTAAGCGTTGGCAATTTGCCGCGTTTCGTTCAGGCGGAATGCTGTCGGGCGGTCCCGCGCGGCAGGGACAACGTAGAAGGGTAAATCGTTCGGGCTATAATAGCTTACCGCGGCTTCGGGAAAATTGGTCAGCATTACGTCGCCGGTTTTGGCGTGCTCGTCAATGTAGTCACGATACAGATACCAGGGTGGGGCCTTAGCATAGGCAGGATTAGTGACGTAGTTGGTAAAACTTAAGAGGTTGAAGTAGAGCAGAACGGCGATGAGAAAAAGGGAGGCGATGTGTAAAGCGTAAAATGTAAAGCGTGGCGCATTATGTTTCACCGTGTCGATACTTCGCTTATTCGCTCTGCGGCCTAGGCGCCACAACTTGAGAAAGCCGGCAGCCAACAGAACCTCAAAAGCCGGCTGGGCTTGGACGAGAAAGCGTTCTTTGAAGAAGGGCCGGTCGATTGAGAGCGCAATTACGCCAAGCACGGGAACCGCAAAAAAAAGCCCCCAAAAAGTGCCACCGGTGTAGTTTTGATTGAGCAGTGTCACCAGGCCGATAAGCCAAATTGGGGTGAGCAGGAGGCTCAGCCACCAACCTGCACTTTCATCGATGGTAAATCCGGTCAACAGCGCGGTTGCTGACCGGCGCAGAATTTCTGCGGTTGAAATGGTATCGATACCGCCGGCAGCCTGGCCAATAAAGCTGTAAGCCAATAACAGGCCGGGGATGATCATTAGCCCGATGACTACCTGCGAGGCCAGCCAGTTCCATTTCTGGGCCCAAAATTTTCGAAGATTGATTAAAACAAACATGCCTTGAAAGGCCATTAAGAATACGGTGTAGTAATGGATATAAAAAGCGGCCACGCTCACAATGATGTAGGTAAGCCAGGGCATGAAACGAAGAACGAAGGACGTAGAGCGTGATATATCGGAGCCGGCAAATCGTTTTTTGTAGAGTTGGTGGTTACTGAGCGCATGCCATAGAGCCCAGGCGGAGAGCAGGCCGAACAGCATAAAAAAGGGGTAAGAGCGAATGTCTTGGGCGAGCCAGATTTGAAAAGGGTTGAGGGCGAGCAGAGCCGCCGCGAAAATGCCCAGGTTGAGTGGTTGAAGGGTGCGGCGACTGAGGCTGTATAACACCGCAATAGCCAGGATGCTGGCCACAACGCCGGCATAGCGCATCGCCCAGGCAGTTTCGCCGACCAGCCATTGCCAGGGATGAAGTATCAAGTAATAGAGGGGGGGATGGGGATCGGTTACCCGAGACAGTTCCCACAACTCGCCGATCGGCAGGGCTGAATAATGTACGGTCGCTGCTTCATCGCCGCGCAGAGATTGACCGTTGAGTTGATAGGTGCGCCCAACGATAGCGACCAGCAGGATCAGCAGCACCATACTATGCCGGAGCCATGGAGACGCCCAAATCCGTTGGAAGAAAGAAGGCGCTGCCCCGATCAGTCGTTGCATTGAAGACATCAAAATGATCATTCAGCTTATTTTATTAAAAAGTAGGGGGGATGCAAGTCGGTGTCAGGGTGACTTTCATGAATTAGGACGTTATGGGGTGGATGCCGACTGACGGCAGGGAGTTAAGTTTGGCCAGTATTATTACGGTAGCGTTCGGCTAGTTCTTTGGCTAACTTTTTGTAGGCTAAAGCACCCTTGTGCTTGCTCGAATACTCGATAATGGCCTTGTTGGCCACGGATGCTTCGGCAAAGCGAATACTCTTATAAATGACGACATCGAAAACCTTGTCCCCAAACGCTTTGCGCAGCTCATCTAATACTTCGCGGGCGTGAATAGTGCCGGTTGAGTACATTGTCGCCAAGATTCCGGTTAACTCCAAGTCGGGGTTGAGGCGAGCTTTTGTTTTTTCTATACTATCGATGAGCACCTGTAGCACACGCATGGCAAAAAATTCGCATTGCAGGGGAACGATGACGCCTTGACTGGCTGAAAGGGCGTTCACAGTTAATAGGCTCAAGCTCGGTGGGCAATCAATTAGGATAAAGTCGTACCAGGTGCCGAGGGACGCTAAGATTCGGCGCAAGATCAGCTCGCGCCGCAGCTCAGGAATGAGCTCGATTTCGGCGGCCGCCAAATCCCGATTGCTCGGAAGTACATCCAGGTAGGCTTTAACAGGATGAATCAGGTGGTTGACAGCCAGGTTTGGGTTGAGCAAGGCTGAATAGATCGTTTCTTTCAGGGCGTCTGCGTTTATGCCGAGTCCGGCAGATAGGGCACCTTGAGGGTCCAGATCCACCAACAGGATTTTTTGGTGCATTTGAGCCAATGCGACACCTAAATTAATGGCCGTCGTCGTTTTGCCCACGCCGCCCTTTTGGTTGGCAACGGCAATGGTTGTTGTCATTAAACTCTCCCTCGAATTTAAGTGATTTGGCCCACCTGGCCAACTGCGTGATTAATTTTCGCTGACGGGCCCCATGTTTGCCACTACTTCTGTCAACCTCGCATAATCTTTGGCTGCGCGACTGCGAGAGGCATATTCGTATATAGTCAGACCCTCACCTGGGGCTTCTGATAATTTAGTATCGATCCAAATTGGCTCTGTGACGCGGGGACCGAGCTGCCTGAGAAGCTGCAATACATCCTGGCTTATCCTACGGCGCGGATCATACATTGTTGGAATGATTAGCCGGATGCAGGCTCTTTTGCCCAAGATTTGGTTAATATCTTGCAGATATTTCATAAACTGCTTGACGCTAGATAGAGCCAGCATCTCCATCGAAACAGGGATAAAAACTTCATCAACGTAGGCGAGTGTATTGACCGTTAGCAGTGAGACCGAAGGCGCACAATCAAGAATTTGATAGTCGTAAGTGGTTAAACCCGCAAACAACTCTGCGAACAGCTCCTCGCGTCCCATTTCCAAAACAATCCGCTGTTGGGCCTTGA
Source organism: Anaerolineae bacterium (assembly GCA_041576335.1). Lineage (GTDB taxonomy): Bacteria > Chloroflexota > Anaerolineae > 4572-78 > J111 > JANQQF01. The sequence continues at coordinate 11,199 of JBFGLD010000057.1, forward strand.
AGAGACTAATGTGGCTGGGCAGCAAATACAAATTTTTTCGGGCTTGGACGACACACGCTTTGGCCTCAACCTTGCGGGCCAAAACGTCGGGTAATGATTTGTCAAATTCGGTGATACCAAGAGCGACGGCAACGTTGGCTTGGGTGTCGGTATCGATAATCAGAACGCGTTGTCCACGGTGGGCTAACCCCGCTGCCAAACTAACACAGGTGGTTGTTTTGCCAATACCACCTTTGAAGCCCACAATTGCTATCTTACGCATGTTGGTTCCTTAACAGGTCTGCACGGTCATTCTGTTTGGTCGTCGTAGCAATCGGGTCAGGCTGTTTTGAATACAATTGTTAATAAGTATATCCTGAATTATCTTTCTGGTCAATCTTGCTTTTGCCTTATGTCTATCAAGTCGAAGCTGTTCTTTACTCAATTGTAATGACCTGTGGCAGGGTAAAGTATCCGTCACTGTTTTGGGCCCCGTCGGGAAAAACCAGGTGGAGCCGCTCGCCGGTTGGTTGAAAATATAAACCCAAAGCCAGTTGATAGCGACCAGCGGCTAAATCGGCGGGGATGGGTAAGGTGTGAACATCAAGAATACGTTCGCCGGGACTCCAGATCGAAGTTGGATAACGCCCTTCAACAGGTTGGGTATCGCTGCCGGCTACCAACTTGTTTTTTTTATCCAGTAAGTGGATGAAGACCGTATAGTCAAGGTGGGGCTGAACCTGGGCTTTCCACAATAGGTTAATCTTGA
>JBFGLD010000058.1:0-11844 GCA_041576335.1 Anaerolineae bacterium
ACTGTAGTGCCTCTATGCTTCGATTTAATTGAGTTGTCGGAATTTCACAAACTAGCTGTCAATCGCGTCGAAGACCGGTTGCCTGGGCCAATAGGTCGAATGAGCTGGGACCGACCTTGCATACCGTGTAAACGATTTGTGCCTACGAGCTCTTGGCCTGTTTTAGCCTGCTGCCGGACCTTGAATCGACGACCGGGTTGCTGCTGCCGGCGGGTAAAATGATTACCCGGCAATTGCTCCGGAACAGTTTAACCAATTCTTGTCCTAGTCATCGTCGTCATCATCGTCATCATCGTCATCGTGCTCCATCCGGCTTGGCGGGATGAGAACGGTGTCGATGACGTGAATGACGCCATTAGAAGCCAGGACGTCGGTCACGATAATTTTAGCGTCGTTGATAAAGACGCCCTCGTCGTTGACCGTGATTTGAACCTTTTGACCTTGAGCCATTTTCAGGCGTTCTCTTTCGACAACCTTCTTCGCCTTCAAACGCTTACCGGCAACGACGTGGTAAAGCAAAATATTCTGCAGGGTCGCCTTGTCGGCCAAAAGCGCCTCCACGGTGCCCTCGGGCAATTTTTCAAAAGCGGCGTCGGTCGGGGCGAAGACGGTGAAGGGACCCTTACTGCGGAGCGTATCTTCTAAGCCGGCAGCCTGGACGGCGGCGACCAAGGTGTTGAATTGACCGGCCGCGATGGCCGTGTCGACAATATCAGCCTTGGGGCCATCGTCATCTGCGTCAGAGTCCTCGTCGTCATCATCATCATTCCGCTCGTCCCGATCGTCGTCATCTTTGTCGGAGTCCTCGTCGTCATCATCATCATTCCGCTCGTCCCGATCGTCGTCATCTTTGTCGGAGTCCTCGTCATCATCATCATCATCATTCCGCTCGTCCCGATCGTCGTCATCATCATCAGAGAGGGACTGCGCGCTTCGGGCGAGGGACTGTTCAGCCACAACATCCGGGCTAGCGGTATCAAGCTCAACCTGCGGTCGGAGTGACGCCGCCAGAGCGGAGGTAACGCTCGTAAGCATGAGTACCACGACTAATAGTATTTGAGCTAGTTTTGTTAGTTTTGGGTGCACTTTAGTTCTCCTCAAACTCGGTTATTAAGCACGGGTTTTTTTGCAGCTCGAACTGGATACAGCGCTGCTTTTTCCAAAGTCAATATTCAAAATTGACCCTGATACGTCTAAAAGCGTATCATCGAAATGGTCTGCTAATATTCACCTCCCTCCCGGAAAAGAATAAGCCAGCGCCTCAAAGCCCTCATCCCGGGCACGTTGAAGCGCAGGCGGTGAGTATATACCTGTTCGTAAGGTCATAATCGCCGGGCTATGAGGCGATTTGGCAACATTTCGGTCCAGGCAACCGGTTCGACAGGACGAAAGTAGGACAAGCCCGTCTGTATCGACGCAGCCTTCCAACTTTTGTCGGGACTCTATCCAAATAAAATTAAGAGAAGATTAATATTTGGGGACAATTACCCATGCAAGTTGAAATGGTAGTACTTTGATGAAATTGGGTTATTAGAACCTTACCGTTTCTGGAGCCAATCAATTGGTGCTTGCCAATAAAGCAGGGCGTGAGTATAATTTCTTTGTACATAGATCAAATGGAGTCAATGAGTCGGGAGTATTTGAATGCCTGTATCGAAAAAGAGAAAAAAGAAGCGACGAAGCATCCCCCCACCGTCACAAAAGGTTAATGCAGCCCCAAAAAAGAAGCTATCTAAACAGAAAATCATACTATATATTATTAGTATTGTCATGATTTTGAGTTTGGCGGCTAGTTTTGTCATTGGAGGCTCGGGTACCCCTTTACAGGGCGGCAACCCTGATGTCCAATCGGAAGCGATTGATGGCAATAATTTGTTGTCTGATCCGCCCGCTTCCGGTGCGGCGGGAGCCCAAAATGAAGAGGTAGAGGAGAACAGCGCTGCGCCTGATGCAAATCTTGACGGGGAGACCGGAAACTAGTGCTTGTTGACATTTCAAAAAAATGTCATTCTTAGGACGTGTTAGGCAAACAGCGTTTTGAGGGACTCTTCGCCTGTGCCCTTTGGGTGGTTCCGTTGGTCGCTAGTAAGAAGCTGCCGGTAGGCCGGGGGGCGTGAGGGGTAGCTCCCCCGGTTTCTCCCCTTTCTGAACGATGCCTTGGCGTCGTTGAACACCCAGAGTGACATAAAATCAAAATATCAACAGAACCTGGCCGGCACGAGTTAGTTGTGCTGCGAGGGGCAGTTTATTGATAGAGTTTTTTATTAACCTCGAAAACCAATTTTATTGATAAGCCCACCTCTGACTTTGATTGTCGATCTTCCGCCGAAATTGATTCACTACCCTGCCGCATGTCTTCGATGAGGAAGATTTGGGATAGGTTATTGAATCAGGCAAATCCGCCTTCAGCGCCTGCAAGGCTACTAGGCGGATTTTATTTTTTGCGTTTACGTCTGTCGTGTAATCGTGCTCAATCGGGTGACAGCGAGCGATATGGCGTATATATGGCCGTTCCAGAATACCGAGTATTACAACTTACATCACAAAAGGGGAATCTGTAATGAACATCGTGTTGATCGGGCCATCCGGCGCTGGAAAAGGGACGCAGGCTGAAAAAGTGGCGATAAAATTCAATCTGCGACATATTGCCAGTGGGGATTTGTTTCGCGATAATCTTGAGCGGAAAACCGAATTGGGGCTTCTGGCCAAAACATATATGGATCAAGGCGAATTGGTTCCTGATGAGCTCACCGAAGCAATGCTGCGTGACCGTCTTCGGCAAACGGATATTAACAAAGGAGTCATTCTGGATGGATTCCCACGGACCGTATATCAGGCAGAGCAAATTGAAAAGGCGTTAAACGACATGGGACACGATGTTGACGCCGTAATATACTTAAAAGTTTCTGATGAAGTGATTGTCAAGCATCGTATTCCAGGCCGGCTGACCTGTAAGGTTTGCCAGAGACCCTATCACGAAACATACAATCCACCCCAAGAGCCATTTGTTTGTGATCGGTGCGGGGGAGATCTTTATCGCCGGAACGATGACAGACCTGCACGTACCCAGGCTCGGCTCGGCGTATTTCACCGCCAAACAGCCAGACTCGTAGATTATTTTCAGCAATTGGAGAAGCTCATCATCATCGATGGCGAAGGAACCATAAACCAGGTAAATGAACGCATCAATGAGGCGATCAATTCGCTCAACAATCAGGAGGCGCCGCTGGCTACCGTTGCGGAAACTAAGGAAATTAAGGCACTGAAAGTTGTCTCTACAGCGCTTTCACCTGAGCAAACAAAACATTTCAGCCTTAACCTTGTGCTTTTAGGCCCACCTGGTGCCGGAAAAGGAACCCAAGCCGACAAACTGTCCACATATTTTAATTTAAGACATATTTCGACGGGCGATCTTTTTCGGGAAAACTTAAGTAATCAAACCGAGTTGGGCAAATTGGCAAAAAAATATATGGACCGGGGCGAATTAGTCCCGGATGACGTCACTGAGGCTATGGTTCGTGAGCGTCTTTCGCGGCCCGACATCGAAACCGGTTTTATTCTCGATGGCTTTCCGCGGACTCTGCCTCAAGCAGAAGCCTTGACCAATATCATGACCGACATGAATCGGCGTATTGCCGGTGTCCTTTATTTTAAGGTTCCGGACGAGGTTTTGATTGACCGGCTCTCCGGGCGCTGGATTTGCCGTGTTTGCCAAACCCCATTCCATAAGATCTTTAATCCGTTCAAAAGTTGCCCATATAACCAGTGCCACGGCGAACATCTCTATCAGCGTGATGACGACAAGCCGGAAACGGTCCGCGTCCGGCTCCAGACTTTCCACGGGGAAACCGCTCCGCTGATCAGCTGTTATAAGCGAATGGGGATTTTATTCGAAATGGACGGTACGAGAGCGATTCATCAGGTCACTGAAAGCACGGTCGCTGTCGTCAAAAGTCTTTTAGCGGTCGATGCGACCGGGTCGGCTGCATCCAAAAACCCTGACCGATAAACGCCCGCCCGCTAATGTTAGAGCAACGCTGGTCGCATACGGCAGGTCACGCATCGCCGGCTTATTGCTATTGTGGAGCTGGTTGAAATCTTAACCTTAGCCATCATTTGTTTCAGGCGGTGGGTTCTCCTCTTGAGATATGTCCACAGCAGGAGTTGCCGGCCTTGGAGCTGATGGTTGTGAGGGAAGCGGTGGCTCAGTTTGGTGGAGCAGGGCGAAACTTGTGGCCCCATTGGTCACCGTCACGGGCACCGTCACCTGACGACCGTCGAAGAAAGTTTTGAGCAGATACTGCCCGGCCGGCACGTCACTAAAGGTAAAGGTTTCTATGTACCCGTCATCTGAGTTGACCACGTTATCGGGGTAGGTGAAGGTTTGCCGCCAAAAGCGACTTGGTTGAGAAAGGCGGTGCAGCGTCACGAGTTGCTGAGGGACAAAGTAACCTTGGTGATCGACAACCCGTCCGGCAATTACGCCAAAACCAGGATCAGACCGAACCCATAAATCAGGATTGCGTGTATCGAAATAGGTACCTGCGCCTACCCGTACTTCGAGATGCAGATGTGGGCCGATTGCTACCCCTAATTGCCCTACTTCGGCAATCATATCGCCTGTGCGAACCTGTTGACCAACTTGCACATGCACTTTGGAGACATGGCCGTACAGCGTATATAGCGGTTGATTGTTCCAGCGCCGGTCATGTTCGACAACTACGGCCTGCCCATAAAAATCGGGCCATGGACCAAGCAGGTTGGCCTCGTCGTCCGGGCCGGCGTGAATGACACGTCCATCTGCCACAGCGACAATAGGTGTGCCGTGTGCTCCGGCAATGTCAATGCCATAATGCCAAAAATATTGCCCGCGAGCATTGGTACCGTAGGGATAGTAGTAGCTGCCCCAGGAATTAAAGGCTTCTGTAAAGGGGCGTGTAAACCAAAAATGGTTTTCTAACTTAGTGTAGTCTGGCACAATGGCCGGCGCCAATACTGAACGCGGTACGGGCGTCGGCGTGGGCGTTGGCGTGCCTGCCGGGGAGATCACGCCGGTACCGCTGAGAGGCGTTGTTCCGGTCATTTCAAGCGTAGTCGTGATGCTGGTGCTGGTCTCTCCCGTGATGGCAGTAGCGTTGGTCATTGCCAGTACGTCGCTGATAACGGGGGTGAAGGTAGGCGTAAATGTCGGCGGCCACGGCGTGTTGGTGCTCGTCGGCGTTGGGGTGGGGGTGTGCGTTGCCGTTGGCGTGTTTGTCGGCGAAGGTGTTGAGGTCGGCGTCTGAGTGGGCAGCGCGGTTGGTGAAGCTGTCGCGGTTGGAGTCGCTTTCTTGGTCGCCGTTTTGGTCGGAGTCGCCGTTGCGCCCAGAGCGCTCAGTTCGTTCCGTTCGTTTAAACCCATCAGGGCGATGATTGCCGCAGTGATGGCGATACCTAGGCCAATGCCAATGATGAGCCGGTGGTAGGTGAGGCTAGTCTTAGGAAATAGCAAGGGAGTCTCCGCAGCCCGTCAAGTCTGATCGCCTATGGGATCCAATCAATATTTTCTTCAACCCAACCTCGGCTGTTGGCAATATCGTGCTGAACAATACCATCAACCGGCCCCCCGAGCAAGAACAAACGCCGCTGGTTGGTGCCATCCGGGTCCATGTCCCATACCGCCCATTTTCCGTCACGGGTGGAAACAAAGGCGATTTTGCTGCCGTTAGGCGACCAGGTCGGCAGGCCATCATTGGCGTCATCGCTGGTAAGAGCCGCTAAATTTGAACCGTCAATGCCGACCCGATAGATTTCCCAATCCCCACTGCGCTTGGACATAAAGACCACCGTCTGACCATCGGGCGAAATTTCGGGGTTCGTGTCTGTGGGATGATCGCTGAGTATAACCGGGTTGGTGCCATCAATATTGCTTCTAATGATGCCGCATTTGCCCCCTAAACAACTGTTGTAGACAAACTGCTGACCGTCCGGTGACCAATTAGCCGCTTCACCCTGGATGGGGAAACCTTCGCGCCGCATAACCTCGCCAACTCCGCCGACAATGCGGTAAACGGCCGGCTCTCTGCCGCTAACCCGAGAATGATACATCAAGCTGTCATCTACGGGCGAAAAGTCGGGGCGGGCAGACTCGAAAAACGGATCAAAGTTCCACGCGTCGCCGCCACTCAACAGTCGGGCAAAAAGCCCTCGTTTGTCTGGCTGCCAGGATCGATAGGCTATGTCGGTGCCCACCTGGTTGAGAGCTGGCTGGCTGGCATTTTCTTGCACCAGTTGTCGGTTGCTTCCATCGGCTGCGTCGACGATGTAAATATCGTAGATATTGCGTTCGGGGTCAAATAAGGGAAATACGATGCGACCGGATACGGCTTCCTCGCCGCGAGCCAACAGCTGATCTCGAGAAGCATATTCAGGTAGCGGCACCGGTGTTGCCGTCGGTTCAGAACTTGGCGTTACAGTGGGCGTCCGGGTTGGCGTCGCCGTCTCGATTTCTACTTCTTCGATCTGTTCGGTTTCCGGTTCCGGCGTTGGCTCCGTTCGTGTCGCCGTTTTGATGCGTTCCGGCGTAGGCCTAGGCGTAGGCGTTGGGGTAGTGATTCGGGTTGCCGTAGGCGGTAGGCTCGGTCGCGTAACCGTTGGGATCAAGGCGATTTCTTGCCCTTCGGGAACCCACAGTTTTAGGTTGTCGTAGCTAACCCAGATATAAGGCTCGGTAAACGTACTGGCAAAAAAGCCAAAGTTGCCGTGGCTAAGGGAGTCATCGCTGACTGAGATTAACTGTTGGCCGTTAACGCTAACAACGATCTCGGGGCCAAAAGTTGATACCCTCAATAAATTGGTGTCCGGGCTGATGTGGGGCGATGGCGCCCAATCAACCAGCGTGGTCCACTGACCGTCGATGAATTTGCTCAGCAAATAGAAACCGTCACTGGAAATATCGAACCGGTAAAAATTCTTCCGATCTTGGACCCGAAATAACAGTCCATAACTGTTGGCCTCTGCCCCGTCTTCTTTTCTGGCTTCTACTTCAACCTCAAAATCGGCTACGTCTCGGTTGGCCAAGCCCCAAGCTATCAGATTGCTCGTACTGACTTCAATTTGATAGCGATTGTTGCCGTATTGTTTCGTCGTATAAGCATCAAATGCGTCGTCCCAGCCCCCAAAAGAGTCGCTAAAATCGTCTTCGTAGATTAACGTTAAATTCGGTGGCGCCAGGGACGAGCTGGCCGAGTTCGTTGGCTGAGCCGTGCCGCCAGCACCAACGCCGGCCGGCGAGGCCTCGGCGATAGGGCTCGCGCCGCCATCACCGGGCATGCGACTAACCAAAAAGACCGCGATCGTGGCTGCAAGGCACAGCAATAGAACAAATGCCCCGGCAATCAGCGCCAAACGTGGGGGTGCGCTTTGCCCCCATGGTAAAGGAAATCGAGTAGACGGCAGAGGCAGCGCGGTCGGGCGCGTACTCTTGGTGGGTTGGGCCGCAGCCGTCGTTTTGGCAGACGTGTCAACGCCGGGAACAAGATCCGGTGTTTTGAACATCAGTTCAATTTCGCCCAGACCAATACGGTCTTTGGATTGCAGCTCCATAGGCTTGATTATAGGTTTTCCATTTAGGTAAGTCTGATTCGAGCTGCCCAAGTCGGTGATCGTCCATTGATCTGCTTCCCAGCTAATTTGCGCGTGATGACGGGAGATTCTTGGGTCAACCAGAACAATGTCGTTATCGAGTTCACGGCCTACCTTAGTCATCGTTTTGACGGTGAAGCTCTTGCCAACATCTTTACCTTTGGTTATCTCTAAGGTTGGCGCTACGATTGGATGCGCCTGTGTTGGTTCGCGGTGAAGTTTATCATCCATAACATCTCATACCGGCTAAACGCGGGAAACTATTTTCGTATCCAAAAAGTGCACATAAGGATCGAAACGCTTCTCTTCCAGTTTCCTCTTCGTTTCTAAATTAATTCCCAAAGATACTGTCCAATTATCGATCGGCTTTGCGTTGTTCATTTTTAACTTGGCCATTCCGGTGCCGTCATTTCTTATCGGACAGGAGTATTATGCAAACATTTATTACCAATCCATAAACGCGAAGCGGAAAGTTTAACTTAACGCTACCGGTCAGCAATTATAGCAGACGCTCAAAGCAGCGTCAAAGGATCTGGCCTAGTTGAGAATGGTGTGCCGGCTCGTTCAAGCACGCAAAATTGCCCGTACAGGGGAGCCGTCACCGCCTTTAATCTTTAAGGGCAAAGCGATGAGTTCGTAATTACCATCCGGTACGTCGGTTAGGCGTAAGCCTTCTAATATCGCAATCTGGTTGCGACGCAGCGCATTATGACCGGGCAGCGATTTGCTGTTGGTGTCGTCCATTGAGGGGGCATCGGAACCGAACAGGACAATGCCGTGCTGCCCCATCAGGTCGGCCAGTTGGGGGGAAGGATAGACAAATTGGGTAGGAAAATGATCGACCGGCTTGTCACTAGCATCTGAGTGAACCAGCAATCGCTCGACCTTTGACCACGCCAAATTTGGAAAATCATCCGGGATTAGCGGCCCTTTTTTGCGCTGAACTGTGATTAGCGTTGCCGGGCCGATATAGGCTCTCAGGGGGACCGCCTCGATAGTTAGATCATCGTCGCGAAAGTGGTAAGGGGCATCTACATGGGTGCCGGAATGGGCGCTAAGCCTGAGCGTAGTCAAATTTACCGAAGCGCCCTGGCTCATAGCCAGCATGACTTCAACCGAAAAAGGTGTATCCCCCGGCCAGACTGCTAAATTTGGGCTCAAACTACGCGTGACATCATAAATTTTTGAGATCATTTAATGCGCTTTGGTCTACCGATTTCTGTTACGTTAATATTAAATCTGGGTATGGAAGTCTCCCAGGCTTAAGCCCGCTTCAACGCCGTTAAAGGCCGGGATAGACTTACCCGGCGTTATTAATTCCGCGATTTGATCAGCATTTTCCATACACCTTTGTGAACCACATCGTCGTCCTGGTTGATTACACGCGCTTCAAATGTTACCAAGCCGCCACCCATCCGCGGCATTGCTTTGGCTTCGGTAACTCTGATTTTGGTTTGGATAGTATCACCGATAAAAACGGGTTTGGTAAATTTCCAATTCAGCTCTCGAAAGGCCAACGTCGTACCGTCAATAAACCCCTGTTGCACAGCCAGCCCGGTGGCAATCGAGGCGACTAACATGCCGTGGGCCACCCGCCGCCCAAATGGTGTTTGCTTTACTGCTTCAGCATTCGTATGAATAAAGTTGAAATCACCGGACAGGCCGGCAAAATTAACGATGTCGGTTTCGGTAATGGTTCGTGCGGCTGTATAGATCTCTAGGCCAATATCAAATTCTTCGAAATACATGCCGCGCAGGGTGACACGCATAAAGTTCCTCCAAAAATGTTGGTTCAACCACCAAGCGGGTATTCGGACTATTTGGAGCGGCGTTGTCCTCAAATGAGCAATCGATCATACAGTAGATCAAGGCTCAAATCCATACAGACCGTATCGTCGCAGGCCAAGGTTAGGGCCGCGGCACTGGCGGCCAGGCGCACCGACTCATCAATTGGAATATCATTAAGCAGGCCAAAGACGACGGTGGCGGTGAGTGCATCGCTGGCCCCCGTAGAGTCGACAATCTCCGTAGCCAGGGCGGGTACGTGGCCGCTATCGCTGGGGGTAGCATAAACAATGCCATCTTCGCCCAAGGTAATAATGGCAATGTCGACCCCCAAGTTTACCAAGGTTCGCGCGGCGGCGACCGCGTCCTGTTCATCGTTAACGGCACGATTACACAAAATTTCCGCTTCAGGCACGTTGGGCGTGATCATGTAAATGTCCGCTAGATATGGCTTTAATTTAGGGGCTAGTGTTGTTGAAGCCGGGTCCGCACCGACCCGTAGCCGGGCGCGCTTGGCAATTTTGAATAAAGCGGCCATGGCTTTTTCCGATAAATTGCTGTCAATTACGAGAAACTCGGCGCCTTCAATCAAATCGCGGCGCTGGTTAATAAGTTTTGGCGTCAGGTACGACAATATACCCATATCATCAACGGACATGATTAGGTTGCCGTGCTCATCCAAAATAGCCACGTAGGCCGCGCTCAAATACTCGTCTGAAAAGATGAGGTAATCGGTGTTGATCCCCACCTGGACCATGCTATCGAAGATCCGTTGACCGGAGCCACCTCTGCCTACGGCGGATAACAAAACAGCCTGAACCCCCAGCCGGGAAAGGTTATCGGCAATATTGCGAGCTGTGCCACCCACGGATACGCGCACCGTTCCAGGCGTACTCGTCCCCCGTTTGAGCGGTGCGCTGGCCCTCCCTTTCGAGTCGATGGTGGCGGCACCGATTACGAGCACATACGGTTGCTGCGGACGTTCGGCCATTTTTCCTCCTGGGTTGTTGAGGCATACTGATGAGGACACACTACTATACCACAAGATTCAAGGGAGTTCAATTATAAAGGGCGTATGAAAAATGATTTTTCCCTATACCCTGAAATTAAGCAGATGGCAGAGACGCCGCAGACCGCATGCTTGCCATGGGCCAAGTTTTTCTAACGCGTACTATTCTCCTATGGTCAAAAATATTGTGTAGAGTCATACTTATTATACTGAGGCGTCAGTCGACCATACCTCTATGAAAAGAGCTTTCTCTGAAAGTCTTGCAAGCCGGTTAAGTCCTCCCTCCCCCGTTCTACACGCGCAGGACGTGGTGCGTGAAGAAATTTTCTGAAATCCGGCACTTTTCGAGAACTCTGAAAAGGGGCAACATCATTTGAGGAGAGAGCTTTCCAGGTGGCCAACCTAAAGTCTCGCGTCTTAATTGCAGACCCTGATCCAAATATTCGAGACACTCTGCAAATTTATTTTGGGGAGCATGGACATCAAATCCAGACTGTCGATAGGGCGAATGCTGTCGTGAGGGCAGCACGAGCGTGGCAGCCTCACGCGATTCTCATGAGTACCGAATTCGAAGATAAAAACCCCCAACAAGTTTGCCGGGAATTACTGGATGATACCCTGACCGGTCATATTCCAATTATAATGCTGCTGCATGTTAACGAGCGCCGAACCCGATTAGAGGCGTTGGAAGTGGGCGTGAGCGATATTGTCACGAAGCCGTTCGACATCGAGGAACTTCTCCTCCGCGTTGAGGCTGCGATTCGTCTTTCTTCTACACGTCCGGAAATATTCATATCTTAACGGGACATTAAAGGCGGAACAAGGATTGTTAGGCCTTCGTAAGGGATTTTAGATTACTAACAGGCCCATGCTGAGGCCGAATCATCACGCCCTGAGTATAGCCGGTTTGCTGTTTTATAAACGTTGAGTACTATATGCGGTTATCTGGCACACCAGAAGCCGTATTTTTGCTTTTTAAATGGGGAGGTAAACCTTGCTAATCGTAATGAAATTTGGCGGCACGTCCGTGGGAAGTGTGGACGCGCTGAAAAAAGTTGTTGACATCGTCAAAGGAGCCCGGCAAGAAGGCCACCAGGTTGTTGTGGTCGTTTCGGCGATGAGCGGGGTAACAAACTTACTGCTGGACGCAGCTCACCAAGCCGCGGTAGGTGATGAGAGTACCGCGCACCGGGCGCGAGCCACGATCGCCCACAAGCATGCCGAAGTCACCCTGCACTTTTTGGGGCAAACGCCTCAGCGCGAGGCGGTTATGGCTGAAATTAAGGCCCTCTTGGATGAGTTTGAGTCGCTGTGCCACGGGGTTCGCGTGTTGGGCGAGCTGACTCCGCGCGCCCTCGACGTGATAGGCGGCCTTGGGGAACGCATGAGTGTTCCCCAGATGGCAGCGATTCTCAAGCAGGCCGGTG
>JBFGLD010000059.1:0-11833 GCA_041576335.1 Anaerolineae bacterium
GCTGCTGCTGTTCTGCCTGCTTGTCGTGATCCAACTCGCTACCATTCTACCGCACCATCCCTATTACTATTCTTACTTTAACCCGCTGTTTGGGGGTGGGCAAACGGCCGTACGTTTGTTGCGGGTTGGCTGGGGCGAGGGTATGGATCAAGTCGGGCGATACCTGGCCGCCAAGCCCAATAGTCGGGATTTGGTTGTGAGTACTCGGTTTACGCACAATATGCCTGATTTCAAGGGCAAAGTAATTTCTCTGGGTGACAGCGGCCGCTGGACTCAAGCTGATTATGTCGTACTCTATGTCCAGCAAGTCCAAAGACGCCTGGACCCTAGCCCTGAATTTATCGATTATTTTCAAGCACGCCGGCCGGAAAAAGTGATCACGATCGGTGATATTGATTACGCCTGGATTTACCCGGTTCCGTTCACTACCCCGGCCAATCCAAATGTTAGCCAAATTCCGCAACAAGCCGCATTACTTGGCTATCGCTGGGAAAAGGACGAGCCCGTGGCCGACACCGGTCAGCAGATCAGAACGACCATTGATGACGTTGGCTCATTTTCAAACTCGTCGTTCAGCCACCCACGTCTTCGCCTGTATTGGAAGAATTTAGGCTTAGCCGCCGAGCGACAGCTTGTCGCTCGACTGGTTGGGGTCAGGATCGAAACGGAATGGACGCCTTGCCAAACCGCGTCTGACTTTGTAGCCGAGTCGCAAACCCCTGGCCGTTTTTTGGAGAGTTTATGTGTCCCAGACGTGGCAACCTTGCCGCCGGACATCTATTCGGTTGAATTTGGCCTGATTAATCCCACGGTAAAGGGAGGGGTTGAGGCTTTTGTATTTCCCGCAGGTCGGCATGGAGCACGGATTAGGCAGAATGGACAGCTCGTCGACACCGGAGAGGTCGAGCGGCTCGACGCGGTCGTGGCCGAAGCCGTACCGGACGAGGCCACACGGCTGGACCGAATTTATGACGGCCGTCTGCGGCTTGCGGCTTACCAGCTTGTCCCGCCCTTACCGCAGCCCGGAGAACAGCTGCTGCTGACTTTTTATTGGCAGCCTATTAGCGATAAGTTAGGTCCAATCCAGCTTGGTGTACAGCTTGCCGACAGCCGCAGCATTTCTCTGGGCCGTATTGATGTTACGCTCTTCGATCCAACCCAGCCAGAAATGGCCCGGCAGTGGCTGCCCGGGAGCGTGATCGCAAGCCGGCACCAGTTTGAACTATCTCCGGATCTGGACGTACCTTTGGCGGCCCAAGTCGAAGTAACCTTGCTGAACGAAGCGCAGGTGGCCCTGCGCCCGACGAACCGGGCCGGTGAGGGGCTTGATAAGGTGATCAAGCGATTCACCGTTGCGCCTAAGCGTGAACCCAACTTGGCCAACAGTAAACGCCCTGAAGCGAATTGGAACGGCGGTATTGTTTTACGCGGTTACGAACTTTCATCGCCCCAAGCCCGACCGGGCGAGACCCTGCACGTGAAGTTATTTTGGGAAACGGAACAGCCTATCCCCGAAAATTACGTCGTATTTGTGCATTTATTGGATGAAACCGGCCAGCTCGAAGCGCAGAGTGACAGCTTGCCCCGCGCCGGGGCTTATCCAACCCCCCGGTGGCTGCCCGGAATGGTCGTCGAAGATACCCACGCCCTGACATTGTCTGCGGATTTACCTGCAGGCGTTTACCAACTGGTCGTGGGGCTCTATCGCGAAGGCGATGGGTTCCGGCTAACGCTGGAAAACGGCGCTGATAACTACGGACTTGACTCGCTGGTTGTGCCGTTGGAATAACCTGCGCCAGGTGAAATGGCAAGATGAGTGCTGGCTCGAAAAAAGTTCACTTAAGTGGCTGTAGCAAGATTTTAATCTTGGTGTTTGCAAACCTGCTGCTATTTATTATCTTGCTCTATGGCTTTGAATTCTATCTGGCCCAGGCCGATCCCAAATTAAAGCTGCCCCCAAAGCCGGTTGAAATTCGAAATAAGTACGGTTTTCGGGGGCCGGAGTTTACGGCGGATAAGCCGCCGCATGTGTGCCGCATAGTGGCGTTGGGGGATTCTTTTACCTGGGGCAAAGGTGTTTGGGAGCACGAAAGATATAGTGACGTGCTCGAGACTATTCTTAATGAGGCCTACCCCGAAAAAAAATTCGAGGTTGTAAACTTTGGTTTTCCCGGTGCACCCACGACCCGCGAAAGGAGCAGCTTGCGGGATTATAGGGAGTTGGTCAAACCAGATCTTATTACGGTTGGTTTCGTGCTCAACGATCCGCAGCCGAAGAGTCAAAATTATTCTGTGGAACGTCAGTGGTTTGAGCATAATTTTGGCGACCCAATTGACCAGGCGCTGGAGTATGCCGAAGACATAAGGCTGGAGAGGCTGGCCGATCTCACCCGCAAAGCCCTGGACAGCTTTATCGTTAAGGTGGGCCTTGTCCCATCCTGGCAGGTCGCACTGCAAAGGGTATACGAAAAGGACTCAATCGAGTGGGTTGAATTCGAGCAGGCCTTAAGAGACATCAAAACCATGTCCGACCAGATGGATTTACCCCAGCCGATTTTTGTCGTTCTTAACCAGGGCTCATCGACTCTCGTCCCTACGGATTACGGTAATCCCGACACAGAACTTCAACTTTATCTGCGCTGGTACCATCAGGCTGAAGAAACCGCTGCCTTGCTAGGATTTAATCCTATCAATTTTGAACGTGAATTTGCGGAGCAGCTGGCGGGCCAGATTCTGGCGGCAAACGCCCTGGATGGGCATCCATCGCCCAGAATGCACCAGATCTATGCCAAAAAATTGTTTGACGAGATTAAAGATTACGTCGATTCTGGCCAGTTGTGTAGTGATGACACGGGTTGAAGTCTATTTGGTTGGATTTTAAGGTAACTATATTGCACCCGCCTCCTATTTCAAGGCAAAATATGTTCCAATCCGGGCTGAAGAAGTACCGTCTTTGGCTAATTTGGGGATTCGTGATCGCCGTAGCGCTGCTGCCACGCATATTTGACCTGGATGTATTTTATGCCCGCGATGAGCTGACAATTTGGCGCTGGAGCGATCAATTCACGCAGGCTGTCTGGGCCGGTAACCTGGCCGGTACACTAACTCGCAGCGATTATCCGGGCATCCCTATGTTTTGGGCTCAAACGATTTTTTTAACGTTCAAGTATAGCCTCCCAGGTTTGTTCCCGCAGACAATGATCCCGGTTGAGCAACTCTTTGAATTTCGCGGCCCTGATTTTTTGGCCGAGCGGCGGCTTGTGGCCGGTCTGTTTGTGGGCCTGCAGATTATTGTGGCCGTTTGGATGGTGCGCCGGCTTTTTGGCTGGCGCGTGGCCATACTGGCGGCTATTTTTTTAGGATTGGATCCCTTTAGCCTATCCGAAGCTCGCGTACTACGGCTGCAGATGGTGTCGTCTATGTTTGTCGGCCTTAGCATGCTGGCCTATTTCCTTTATCTTCACCAGCGGCGACGCCGGTTCCTGCTTTTGTCGGGCATAATGGGCGGCTTGGCCGGCTCGAGCCAGGTTTCGGCAGGTTTTTTGGTGCCTTACATCTGGCTGCTGCTGCTGTTAGATTTTCTGTTTGAGCCCGCCTCCGGTTCTGATGGTGATTTTAGGGTGAGTCACGGCAAGCCTTGGCCGGCAAAGTTTAAGCAGATGATCGTCAATGGTTTGCTATGGGCAGCCGGGGCAGGTGGAACGTTTTATCTCATCTGGCCGGCTCTGTGGGTCAATCCGATTGAGGCCATGCAGATTGTGCTGGAAGTCGGATTCACGAACGCGGCCCAAACAAGCGTTTGGAACGGGCCGGTTTTCTTCTGGGGAGGCGTTATAGACGAGGATCCGGGTTTTTTCTTTTACCCCGTCGCGTTTGCCTTTCGAACCACACCGCTAGCCTGGATTGGCGTAGCCGGCGCCCTTATCGGGTTAGGGACTTATGTTTGGCACCGCCGCGCCGCTGCGAATCCGTCGTCGACAACGCTGTGGGGACTTCCCTGGCCAATCATGGGCATTATCTTGATCTTGGCCCAGGTTGTTCTTATGGCACTAGAGCTTACCGCTGCTCTAAGCAAGGTAGATCGGTATCTATTAATCGCTTTTCCAGCCCTGAACATACTGAGTGCCATTGGAATTTGCCTCCTTGTTCAAGGGGTTATCGAGCGTGTTTCCAATATCTCTAAGGCCAGCCAAGATTGGCTGTGGGCTGCTGCTATAGCCATCATTGTGGCAATTCAACTGAGCTTGAGCTTACCGACGTATCCCTATTTCTTTGCCTACTGGAATCCCTGGGCCGGTGGCGGTAAGGCGGCGATGGAAACCCTGCCGATCGGGGCCGGGGAAGGCATTGATTTGGCGATGGCTTTTCTGAACCGTCAGCCGGATGCGGCTCAGGCGTCGGTAGTGTGTGGCGCGTCCCAGCCATGGTGTAGTTATCTGTTCAACGGTAAAACGGTCCGGTCTGCCACCTATTTTGACGGCGAATGGGTCAAGGCGGATTACGCCTCCTTTTACATTTCGCAGCTCCAGCGTCAGCTCTATCCGGCGGAGGTGGTTGACTTTTTCAGGCAAAAGCCCCCGCTGTATCAGGTCGATTTAGGTGGGGCCACTTACGTTTGGGTCTACGCCGTGCCCGAGATAACCCATTTTGCCGGTCCTGCCAATGATCTCACGGGCCTGGCTCGGTTACTGGGTTATAACTTCATCCCAGACGTGGAAACAAGCCTGACTCCCGGTGATACGGTTGAGGCGACCATTTGGTGGACCAACCGGGGCGCCGGCGTTGACAATCTCGCCCTACGTTTGGTCGACCAAACCGGCTATGAACTAGCGCGGACCCGTGTGCTGCCTAAACCCGAATACGCGGCCATTCCACCCGGGCAAAACGCCATTGTGGAAGGTGTGGCCACCTTGACCATTCCGCCAGGGACGCCGCCGGGCCTTTATTATTGGCGAATTGGCGTTTTGGAGCCGAATGAGGACCGTCTGCTAGGAGAGTTTTCCTTACCCGCCGAGGCAGACCGGCTGCTGGTTACCTCAGGCAAAATCCTTGCCGATCCAGCTTTATTTGTTATTTCGAACCCGCTTAATCAACCCCTCGCGCCGCAAATAAGACTGCTGGGGTATGTCCCGCCGGATCAGGTTTTGACAGCCGATACGCCGACCTGGCTGACCCTTTACTGGCAAGCAACCGCGGCGCCGGATGATTATTTTGTGAACCTGCGCCTGCTTGACGATCGCGGCCAAGAGGTGATGCGCTGGCAGGGACAGCCGGGCTATGGAACGTATCCCACCAGCTCGTGGCGAGCCGGTGAGATTGTGCGCGACGTTTGGCCACTTCAGGTTAGTCCCGATGTTCCTATCGGCCAATACAGTTTGGAAATCAGCTTGCTCAATATCAATAAGTCCAATATCCCCCCGGTTGCCTCGAACCGGCAGAGTCCAAAGTTCCAGGTCCAAAATGTCGAGGTTTGGTCACAGCCGGTCAACTACGATGTTCCTGATATGCAGGCTGAAATTCAGGCTGATTTTGACGATCGCTTAACTTTGTTGGGCTATGATCTCTATTTTGATGTTGGAGGAACAGGACCAGGCATGCTCTTGCCGAGCCTCTTTTGGCAGAGTCGGTTGGACTTTGCGGACGGATATGAGGTCATCTTCACGCTGCGCGGGGCGGCTACCGCGCAACCCAGGCAAGAATGGCGCACGCCTTTGGGGATTGATGGTCCGAAATTATTCTGGAAGGCGGGCGAGGTGGTCAATACGATTTACGAGCTTGAGGCCCAGGCCCCCCTGGACGGGCAATACCACCTGGACATTACGCTGCAGAAGCAATCCAGCGGACAACTAGTGCCGGTTATGCTGGCCGATGGCTCAAAGACGAGCTTCGTCCGGATAGAGCATATTCAAGATAAAATTGTAGTGCGAACGGGTCGTGATTAAGAGTGGGCCGGCAGTGGATCAGATGAACATCGGTCACATGAATTCAGGCAAAAACTGGTGGCAGCACGTGATCGATTCGCCGTTGGTGTTAGCTCTATCAATCCTCCTCCTGGCCCTTGGACCACGGATCAGGGATCTGGCGGTTTTTGTCGGCCCTGACGAATTTTACTGGGTAACCGGCTCGGCCAATTTTGCCCGGGCCCTCGTCACTGGTGACCTGGCCAAAACATACCACGCCGGTCAACCGGGGGTCACGCTCATGTGGATCGAAACGCTTGGCGCCTGGCTCAAGTATGACTGGCAGTTGTTGTGGGGCTCGGCCACCTGGGATGCCATTCTCAGCACGGACAATACGATGGCGATGTTGGCTAGCGCGCGCCAGACTGCGGCCGTTGCCAATGCTTTGCTGCTTGTATTGATTGTTTTGTTGGCGCGGCAGGTTTTTGGTGCCGGCACGGCGTGGCTGGCCGGGTTCCTATTGGCTTTTGATCCTTTTCTATTGACCGAATCTCGGGCTGTGCGCACTGAGGCTCTAGTCACCGCATTTGGTTCGCTGGCCCTGCTCAGTTTGCTGCTGTATCTTACCGCCCCACGTCTGCGCATGTGTCTTCTAGCCAGCATTTTAAGCGGATTGGCGCTGCTCAGTAAAATATCGGCCATAGCCTTGGTACCGGTGGCCATTC
Organism: Anaerolineae bacterium; assembly: GCA_041576335.1. Lineage (GTDB taxonomy): Bacteria > Chloroflexota > Anaerolineae > 4572-78 > J111 > JANQQF01. The sequence continues at coordinate 6,626 of JBFGLD010000059.1, forward strand.
TGATTTTCTTGAGGAATGCCCGGCCTAACCTTTCCCGAGAAGCCAGGGGTAACCGGCGAGCTGCGATGCTGATGTTGTTAGTTTGGGGCACCGGTATTCTGCTGACCGTGGTCATACTGTGGCCCGCTTTGTGGGTCGGTCCGCTTGACGTGTTTGAGAAGATGTACGAATTTTCATTCAGCCGTGCTGTCGAAGGAGATGGCGGTGGAAAGAGCTTCTTCTTAGGTCAAACATTCCCGGACGAAGCGCCTGGCCTGCTTTTTTATCCGATGGTTCTGCTTTACCGCACCAGCCCTCTGCTGTGGCTGGGCTTGATTTCACTGGCGCTGATGATTTGGCCGGCCCACCGGGTGCCGGGCCGTGATCTTAATTATGTGGGTATTATCCTGCTCTTTGTGGTGATCTATATCGCCGTAATTACTCGCTCGGAGTTGAAATTTGACCGCTATATCGTGCCCATCCTACCCGCGCTCAGCCTACTGGCAGCGCTTGGACTGGTGACGGCCTGGCATTTTCTGAGCGCGAGCCGTCCTCGTCTGCGCCAGTTTGGCTGGGCGTTGGCGCTGTTAGTCTTAAGCGCTCAGGCGGCGCTGGCCCTGCCCCATCATCCCTATTATTACGCCTACTGGAACCCGCTTCTGGGCGGCCTCAAGCAGGCCGTCCGCGTCCTGCCGGTCGGCATCGGCGGCGAAGGGTTGGACCGGGTGGCAGCCTATTTGAATAAGTTGCCTAACGCCGAAAAGATCAGCGTGGCCTCGGCCAATTCACAAAAGATCAGACCTATTTTCAAGGGGCAGACGATTGCTATGGATAACCTCGACGGCAAGTGGGTTCAGGCTGATTATGGCTTAATCTATATCTCGCAATTACAGCGGGGGAAGCACGCCGAGGACATTCTAGCCTACTTGGCGCGCCGCCGGCCGGAATATACGCTTTGGCTAAACGACGTGGCCTATGCCTGGCTATACCCGGCCCCGGCGGCTCAATTTTACGGTGGTGGTCACAAACTCGAGGGGCGCGGAACTCTGTTTGGCTTCGATTTGAGCAAAACCGAGGCGGCGGCAGGCGAGTCTTTTGCGGTTAAGCTCTATTGGCGCAACGAAGGGCAGCGCCAAGATGATCGGTTTTTTGTCAGGTTGATGGATCTCGACGGCTATACCTGGACCGAGGCAATCGCCCAACCGCGGCCCGGTTTTGAAGCGGCTAATCAGCAGGAAAACTCTATTGTCGAGAGCGAAGCCGTCTTAAACTTGCCGATTGGCATGCCGCCGGGAGATTACTTCCTTAAGCCTGGGTTTAAGACTGCCGCGGGGGCGTTGATTGGCTATTTTGAATTGCCGGCCGAAACCCAGCCGATTAAAGTCACCAAGGCCAGCTCCTATCTGCCAGTGGCTGCCTTCCGTCCGCCTCATTCGAGTCCGCTTGTCATCAATGAGGATTTGATGTTACAAGGCTACGACCTTGAATTCGAAGCGGCGGCGCCCGAGCCCCGACTCTGGGCCACGCTCTATTGGCAGGCCTTGTCTGATATTGGCCACGATTACGTCATACTGCTGCGGCTGCTGGATAATAATCGCCAAGAAGTTGCCTACTGGCTTGGTCGCCCTGTGCGGAGTGGTTATCCCACACCGGCTTGGCGGGCCGGCCAAATCGTCCAGGATCCCTGGCTACTGGCGCTGCCGGCCGAAGCCGGCCCCGGCCCCTACCGGCTAGAAATCGCAGTGTTCGATGCCGACAGCGAGGTAGAATTAGGTCGTCGAATGGTGTCGCAGGTAGAGTTTGATTAGATATTATAGCCCGATCGCGACTTGTCATCTCATTTTGTATGCTTTATGAAAAATAGAACTATTGTTTTTATCGCTGCCAGCACGGTTTTTTTAACCCTATTGGCGCTCCAAGCGTGGTATCCGGCGCGATTAGGGGCCGGTTTACTGCTGATTGGCCTGCTGCCGGGTTATGGGCTGCTCACGGCATTGTGGCCCGATGTAGAAGCCCCGTTTGCCGACTGGTTAGAAAAACTGCTTATGGCGGTCGCGGTCAGCTATGGCTTAACAATACTGTTGTTATTAATCATAGCATTTGGCCGGGTGCCGCTCAACGTACTTTCAGTCGCAGCCGGGTTGGGTGGGGTGACGCTCGTTTGTACGATCGCGGCCTGGTTTCGCACCCGTCACCAGCCTGATAGCTCGCCGACCGCGGCCCGGGCGCTGCGCCCGGCGCGGTTTAAGATAATAATGTTCGTGGCTATCCTCGTCACTGCCACTATATTTCGCGTAGTCAATGTTAGTTATTCCGACCATCAGGGTGACGAAGCCGATATTTTGCTGCGGGCAGTCATGCTGACCTATGGCCAGGTAGAGTCACTGCTCACGCACTCCAAAGGGCCGGGCGAAATTTTACTGCTTGACGGCATCGGAACCCTAACCGGGAATTTTGGAGAACAAACAGTCCGTCTTCCGTTTGCGGTAGCCGGAACGATTAGCGTTGGCTTGATTTTTTTGCTTGGCTGGCTCCTATTCAACCCGCTCGTCGGAAGCATTGCCGGGCTGCTGGCGGCTATTGACGGCGTGTTCGTTTCTTACGCCCGCACAGCCCAATATCAAAGTGTTGTGCTGCTGTTAACCCTGGCCGCCATGTGGTGCTTTTATCGTTTTCGGCAGGCGGGTGGTCAATCGTGGCGCTTGCACGGCCTGGGCACCTTTTTGCTGGCCGTCTCTTTTTTGGTTCATTTTGAAACGATTCTGCTTGTCCCTGTCGTTGTTTACCTCACCATCGCACCTTTTGGCGGACCCGGAGCCGGCTCGCGTATCGCTTCCGATGTCTGGCGTCACCTCTGGCCTTCGCTTGTCATTTTGATAGTCATCGTGTCCTTCTTCTATATCCCCTTCCTGTTAAACCCGGCAGTCAGCAAGACCGGCGCATATTTAGAAAACCGGATTGGTGGCGGAGAGAGTCCACCGTTCAACAATTTAAGACACTTTTTTTACTTCGAGGCACTCAAGTACAATTCGGCCTACTTTGTAAGTTTTTTTAACAGTTTTCTGCTCATCCAACTATTTTTTTCCTTGGCTGAGGCGCTGTGGGGCAGGGATGCATCGAAAAAATTCCTTATCCGTACTCGAATCCCTTTGTTTCTGTGCTTGGTCGGCGCTGCTCTCGGCTTCGGGTTAGCGCTCGCCGGGTTTCCAAAACTGTCCGGCCTGCTTGCTGCCCTCGTATTTGCGCTCTTTTTTGGGTTGATTATTCTCTCGGCGAACACGTCACCTGCTCAGCGAACACTATGGTTGTGGATCGGGCCACCGTTTTGGGTTTATGTTTTCCTGGTCAACCGGCCCGGCAAGCACCATTATCTTTTTTTGGGCGCATTGACACTATTGGTCAGCCTGGCCGTGGTCAACGTTTGGCGGTGGTTAGTAGTTTGGCGGCCAGATCTTATGCGACCTGCTGCCCGGCGGTTAATGGCGGGTTTAGCCGTGATGCTGCTGGTAGTTTTTGCTGCTCATACCTTGATGCTTTTTTTGCGCAGCGACCTGGAGTATGTTCTCACTTACCCGGCTCACAAAAGTACCTTCTATCCTACCGATTCTGATTATCCTTACGGCACCCGCATTGGTTTTGGGTATCCGTTTCGGTTAGGCTGGCAGGTGGTGGGTCAGTTGAAGCGAGCCGGCAAGTTAGAGGGTACCTGGGCCGCCAATGACGAGGGGAATGCTCCCAACTGGTATATGCTCAATACGCCGGCTGCCCCGTGTTACCCGGATTATGTACTGCACGGCGCAATCACTTACCGCGGCAGCGAAAATTTTGACGTCCCCTTTAACCCCACTGAATTTGGCTACATACCGCGCTATCAAATTTGGGGCAACGACGGGCTGCGGATGACAATTTTGGCCTTTGACCCGCAGGCCGGCGATGTGCAGCCTGTCAACTTGGAAGATATGGGTTCTTTTGACCCGCCGGTTACCGCCGCCGATTTTTCTGCAAGTCTGGCCTTCCCGGCTACTGCTAACGTACCTCCGGGAGTCGTATTAGCGCCGCCGTTGGTGCTTGGGGAAGGCTCTGAGTTAAAAAATAACGCGCCGCCTGAGTACGTCGTGCGGGCTCAGCAGTTGAACGGACGCGTCGCCCTACTGGGGTATGATCTCGACCCACGTTACGCCGTACCCGGTGGCGTCTTACCGATTACCCTTCATTGGCAAATGCGAAGGCTATTGAGTTTGCGCTATAAGGTGTTTGTTCATCTGGTAGCCGGCGACGGGCAAATTTGGGCCCAGGCCGATGATTTTCCGGTGTGCGGCACCTCCCACGCCAATACTTGGGAGCCCGGCTCGACCGTGTTAGATCGACATTTGTTAAAACTTTCACCTGACTTACCTCCTGGCGAGTATGCCTTGGTGGTAGGCATGTATGAACCGGACCTGAATCTACGGTTGAACTACTTTGACATTGCCGAAAATGAGCAGGGGAACAGTTTGATGGTGGGTTCGGCAGTGATTCAACCCCACTGATTCTTGCTCATTTTGAACCTATGTGTCCGAAAAGGTGTTTGCGCGTTGGCCCAACATTGCTAAAAATATCAAAATTGGTAAACTAATGGGCTACTGACGCTAAGAGTAGGATATAAATGGCTGCGACAAATCGAAGTGACGAAATCAAACTAAATGCCGACGTCGTTATTATTGGAGCCGGACCGACCGGGCTGACCGCGGCCTATGAATTAGAAAAAGCCGGCAAAAAAACCATTGTTTTTGAAAAGGCCGGCATTGTAGGCGGGATCGCCCGCACTGAAAATTATAAAGGCTACGGCATTGATATTGGCGGTCATCGCTTTTACACCAAGGTGCCTGAAGTCGAAGCCATGTGGCACGAGGTGTTAGGAGCCGACTTTTTGCGCCGCTCGCGCCTATCTCGCATTTATTACAAAAACAGATTTTTCTACTATCCCATTCGTTTTTTTGATGCGCTTCGTAACTTGGGTATTATTGAGAGTTTGCGGGTTGCCCTGAGCTATATCTGGTCGCGGTTTAAGCCGTATCCCCAGGAAAATAACTTGGAAGAATGGGTCTCTAATCGCTTTGGCCGGCGGCTCTATCAAGTATTCTTCAAAACTTATACCGAAAAAGTTTGGGGCATCCCCTGCACTGAAATCAAAGCCGAATGGGCCGCCCAGCGTATCAAGGGCTTGTCACTGACCACAACCGTGAGAAA
>JBFGLD010000060.1:0-11790 GCA_041576335.1 Anaerolineae bacterium
AGCGGAAAATCTCGGGTCGTATTTGCGGTGCCATAGTAACAGCCAACGATGCTCTTTTCCTGGCGGGAGATAACGGCGCTGGGTAGGTTGGTGCTGCTGCCCATCGGCGCAAGACCGACCAGCACCAGGGTGCCGCCCGGCCGCACAGCATCGAGACACTGCTCCTGTACGGCCGGAATACCGATAGCTTCAAACACGTAATCGGCGCCCCGACCCTGTGTTATTTTGCGAATAGAGTCGTTGGTGTCAGGGCCGGCCATCAAAATATCGGTCGCACCAAATTCCTGGGCGATATCGCCTTTGGCCTCGCTTTTATCCACGGCGATAATCCGGCCGGCTCCGGCCAGATGAACTCCCATAATGATGCTCAGGCCAATTCCTCCAGCGCCAAACACGGCAACGGTGCTGCCCGGCCTGACCTGAACTGTATTGAGCGCAGCACCTACGCCTGTGGTCACGGCGCAGCCGATCAGTGCGGCAATGGGGAACGGGATTTCCCGGCTCAGCGGCACGCAGCACTCTTGAGACACCACAGTCCGTTCGGCAAAGCAGGCTGTAGCGCTAAAGTGGTACACGGGTTGCCCATTTCTTGAAAGACGGGTCGTGCCATCCATCATCGTGCCGGCCCAAATAGGTTCAACGTAACTTGAGCACAGGCTGGGGCGGTCATTAAGACAGTAGAAACAGGCGCCACAATTGGGTGCCCAATTCAAGGCCACATGGTCGCCTGGCTTGATACGGGTCACGCCTTGACCCACGGCTTCGACAATGCCCGCCCCTTCGTGACCGGGTACGACCGGGGTGGCATGCTTGGTGGCGCCCGTGATCAAATGCCAATCGCTGTGACAGAGGCCGGCAGCGGCTACATTGACCAACACTTCGCCGGCTCGAGGCGGTTCGAGATCAAGGGTTTCTATCCTAAACGGAGTATTTGCTTCGTAAAAAACGGCGGCTCGAGTCTTCATTGATCCTCTACCAAAAATTGGGTCTTGATCGCTCAACTTAAGCTGATGACGATGCAGCCGACCAGTTCGGGTCGAGAAACTGCTGGATCTCGATGAGGTAGTTGTTGGGATCGCGCACAAAACAGTGGTAGATGTTGAATTCAGGGTTAAGCGTCGGAGATTTTTCAACGTAAACCCGCTGTTCTTTCAAATACTCGTACCACTCATCAACGGCCGAAGTCACTATGGTAAAGAGGACTCCGACCGGCTGCTGGGGAGCTTCAATACGATCGCAAAAGCCAAGGAAACCGTCTTGGGTTACCCGATAGATACGGCAGCTCCCCTGGTCCAATACCAGCGACAGCTTCATTACGTTCTCGTAAAAGTTGGCGGTTGTTGCCAGATCTCGTGTATAGAGAAATGTTACCTGTTGGTCAATGGGTGGATGGGTCATAATCTAGGCCTCTCAAAATGATATTATTTATACTGCCGGACATTTCGGACGATGCCGGTCAAAGGTTATTCGTTATACCAGTTTTGCCCCCTTTCTGTCAAAATAAGCCAACGAGAATTGAGAATTAACTACCCTCAACGCTCAAAATATGGTACACTTTAAGGAAGTGAAATTGGTGCCTGACTCGAAAAATATGGCTATGATCGCTCCCGTACTGGATTATCACCATCTCTTAAAAGTTGAACAGATTGAGGGGCTGTTGAAATCTGTTATCGAATTAGCCCCGTATGTCTTCTATGTGATTGACCCCGCAGACAACGTGCTGGCCAGGGCCATCCCGGACACTATGCCGGATGAGATTAGGCAGGTACTGGCCGAGGTGACCCGGTTGGATAACCTGACCAGCAAAATAACCGGCCGGCCGTTTGTCGAAGTTCGTTTTCCCATTGAGATTCGAAGCCATATAGTTGGTTATATCATCGGGACCGGGCTCAATCTAGACCGGCAGGCTGGGCCTCACAACCTGGCCACGACCGTAGAAATAGTCGGCAAGCTGCTGGTTGACCAAGCCGATAAAGAGTACGAGTTGAACAGCCTGTCGACAGAGCTGCTGAGCCGCTACGAGGAGATTACCCTACTGTATGAACTGAGCCAAGCTCTGGGGGATGTCTTTGATAGTGCAACGATCTGCGAAATTGCCCTGGAAATGGCGCTTCAAGTCATTACGGCCCAGAATGCTTATATCTCGCTAACGAGCGAGGACGGCAAATTCCTGACCGTGGTGGCCGTGCAGGGTATTAAGGGGTTTGATGGCTGGCGGGTGCCGGTAGGGCAGGGAATTAGCGGCTACGTGGCCGCCACAGGCAGTCAGCTGCTGTTAGACCCGCAGGAGCCGGCCTACCTCGGCCCAGTTAGGCGGTTGAAAGCGAGCACGGCTAAAAAATCGGCCCCTCCTGAGGCGATCCTGGCCGTGCCGCTGATTCTGCTCACCGATCAAACCAACGGCCAGCGCGGGGTGTTGGGGGTGATTACGCTGGTAGGTACCCCACCCGGCAGACTATTTACTTCAGGGGACGCCAAGTTGTTAACAACCATAGCCACTCAAGTGACCACGGCCATCCACAACAGCCAGTTGGTCCAGGCCCTGCGCGAGGCGGCCCGAGTTCAGCAGCAGATCGAGATTGCCGCCGAAATCCAGCAGAGCCTCCTGCCCAAACAGGCTTTGAAACTACCGGGTATCGAATTGTACGGCCAGTGCCTGCCGGCAGCGAATATTGGCGGTGACTATTATGATTTCTTTAGCGATGAAACCGGTCGCTTAACCTTGTTGATCGCCGACGTTTCAGGCCACAGCATCGGTACGGCCTTGATGATGGCCACGGCTCGGAGTACCCTTCGGCTCGAGATTGCCTTGGGGAAACCGCTGGCCACGGTGTTAGCCGACACTAATCGCGATATGCTTGAAGATCTATGGCAGGCCGAAATGTTTATCAGCGTTTTTTGCGCGCGCTATGAGCCGGCTAGCCGCAGGCTTACCTTTGTCAATGGCGGGCACAATCCTCCCCTGCTCCGTCGGGCCGCCGATGGGCAGGTCAGCTGGCTTGATGCAGAAGGAATGATATTGGGCGTGATCGAGGAAGTCACGTGCGAGGAAAAAACTGTGGTGCTTGAACCCGGCGACGTCCTCCTCCTGTATACCGATGGCGCGGTCGAGGCCCGCAGCTCGACGGGAAAACAGTTTGGCGAGGCGCGTCTAAAAAGACTACTGGCCAAGCACAGCACGTTACTGCCGGCCAAATTAACGGACCGGATCATGGAAGCAATCATGCAACATACCGCCAATACAGTTCAGCAGGATGACATCACTTTGCTGGTCTTGCGGGTGTGAGGGGTATATTCTCGGTTGGTAACACCTGGTGTCGCGGAGCACCTCGATAGCCTTAATTTCCCCTATTGACCCGGTTTAAAAACTGCTATACTGTTTAGGTCGATAGTGGTTGTTGCGGCAGTCTAAATTAAACGGCCCTTATGAGCCGATGGCCTGCCGCCGGTTGTTCACCGGGCAGATGGTAGACAGTAAACGAATGACGAGCTGTAGATTACCGCCCCGAGTGCGGTCTGCTGACGACTCAATGTCGTTAACTTGACTAACCTTGACGGTCTACTAATGCCCGAGGAGATAAGAACAATGCCTGCCCAGAGAATTCTAGTCGTCGATGACGATCCCTTTATCATTCGAATATTATCCCTCGCTTTCGATCGGGAGGGTTACGAAACGATTACCGCTGTAGATGGGCATGAGGCTATGGTAAAAGTCCGGGAACTACAGCCATCGGTGGTGTTTGTCGATATCATGATGCCCGGTAAGGATGGTTTTCAAGTTTGTGAGGAGATACGTAACGACTCAAGCCTGACCCGCCAGCCCTATATCATTATGCTGACCGCCCGCGGTATGGTTACCGACCAGAGACGGGCGGAGCTAAGCGGCGCGGACGAGTATATGACAAAACCTTTTCGGCCGTCACAGCTTGCCAGGCACGTCCGCAATATTCTGGAGTAACGGTGCCTCAGGCGGAAATGCAGCTGTGGGCCCGACTAACAGCATGTTACGGGTTTAGATTCTCTAAGAAACTTACAAAGTTTGTAAATTTTGTCCGTTACCGGTTAATTGTGAAACTCCGCTAGGTTGGAATTGGACAGGACGGTCAGTGGCAATCCATTACCGAACATCTGAACAATCTATCAGAAATCGACCGGAACGAATTGACCAGGAGAAAAAATGATGAAGCACAACGTCCGTGCTGCCTCAGGGGTGGCCATCCTCGACTTGAACGGCGAAGTCGATATTTCTGACGCCTCGGAGTTACGCAAAACTCTTTTTGATTTGCTTGATAAACACGCCGGCCGGCTGCTGGTGAATATGGGCAGTGTGGCCTACATCGACAGTGCCGGCCTCAGCGTGCTTATTGCCGCCCACCGCAGGGCCAACAGCACCAAGGGGGTATTGGGTCTCAGTAACCTGCAGACCCCCGTTCAGCAGGTGCTGAATCTGACCCGCATGAGCAATGTCTTGCATACCTTCTCAACGGTAGAAGAGGGCGTGGCGGCTCTAAAGAACGATACTTAGCGCGTGTGCCGCAGCGGGACTTCTTCCACGTGGGTTACTGGACGAGCATATGAGCAAGACCTTCCCGGAAAAAATCACTGAGAAACTGGTAATTGACAGCCGCCTCGATGCCGTCATTAGAGCCCGTCACTGGGCGGCCAGGCGTGCGCGGGCGGCCGGTTTTGATGGTGACGCCGTGTTTGCCATTGAATTGGCCGTGGGTGAGGCCTTAACCAACGCGATTACCCACGCTTACCACGGTGAAGCAGGTCATGAGATCCATCTGGCCTTAACGATTGACCCCGACAAACTGCGCCTTGGTATTCGTGATTTTGGCCGGAAGTTTGACCTGTCCACCTACAGCCCCCCTGATTTAGATGTGCCAAATGAAGGCGGTTACGGCATTTTTTTAATGAGGCAGATGATGGATGAGGTCATTTATGACACCTCGTGCAACGAGGGAACCTGTCTTGAACTGGTCAAATATCGCTCGACCCGCCACCGAGCGCAGGGGAGCACTAAGTAATGTTTTCACAAACGTGTCATTTTACTATAGTCATCAGGCAATATACTTAGACCAGGGAGTAGGAAGAAGTAAGAGGATTTGCGTCCTAACCCCTACGCCTTACTGCCCACTCCCTATTGCCTACATCTGAAAATGAATTGAAAGGTAATTAGGTCAAAAAATGTCGATCTGTTTAGTCACCGGCGGGGCCGGCTTTATCGGCTCACACCTGGTCGAGGCCCTGGTAGCGCAGGGTGAGCAGGTGCGGGTGCTGGATAACCTATCGAGCGGGCAGCCGTATAACCTGGCCGGCGTATTAAAGCGGATCGAGTTCATCGAGGGGGATATTCGGGACGAGGCCACCGTGCAGCGGGCTATCGCCGGCATTGACGTTGTTTATCACTTGGCTGCGATGGTGTCTGTACCGGAGTCGATGGCCAAACCACTCGAAGCGGAGTCGATCAATGCGGCCGGCACGCTTCATCTGCTCAACGTTGCCCGGGCAGCGGGCGTGCGCCGGCTGGTGCTGAGTTCGACTTCTGCCGTGTACGGGGATGAGCCGACCCTGCCCAAAACCGAGGCCATGGCTACCCAACCGCAATCACCCTATGCCATTAGCAAACTGACCGCCGAGGCATACTGCCACCTGTATACCCGCGCCTTTGGTCCGGAGACCGCTGTGCTGCGCTATTTTAATGTCTTCGGCCCGCGGCAGGATCCCGCCTCGCCCTACTCCGGGGTCATCTCCATCTTTGTCGACCGGCTGGGCCGGGGCAAGGCCCCGCTGATATTTGGCGATGGCGAGCAAACCCGGGATTTTGTATTCGTCGAAGACGTAGTCCGGGCCAACCTGCTGGCGGCCGCCGTGCCGGCCGCGGCCGGCCAAATCTTTAATGTCGGCACAGGCCGCCCGGTGAGCATCAATCACCTGTTCGAGCAACTCCGCCGAATTTTTGAGTGTGACCTCAAGCCAGACTACCAACCGGCCCGCCCGGGCGATATTCGCTACTCCTATGCCGACCCCAGTCGAGCCCAAGCGGTCCTCGGCTGGTCGGCCGAGGTGGCCTTTGAGGACGGCCTGCGCCGCCTGGTCGCCGCCGTGGGCGACGGGTAAGTTATCCCATTTTGAATGTTAAAAGGATGATGCCCCGAACATGGCAATTGTCTCAAAACAACTGAACTTGCCGCCGCAGGTTATCGCGCCGGAAACGCAAGCGGCTAACTTTTTTCATCTATATTGGGATGTGGCCTGGTATGGCGTAGCTTTTGGCAGCACACTCTCCTTCTTGGCCGTCTTTGCCACTCGATTGGGCGCGGCCGGCTGGCAAATCGGTTTACTAAGTGCCGGCCCGGCCCTGGTAAACGTTTTGTTCACCTTACCGGCCGGCCGTTGGCTGGAAAAACAACCGTTGGGGCCGGCCGTGACCAAAACCGCGGCCTGGCAGCGGTTGGGCTTTGTGATTCTGACCCCGCTTCCTCTGCTGTTGCCGGACGTCTTGAAAGTCTGGGTTGCCCTGGTCCTGGTGCTGTTGATGGCCATACCCGGTACGGCGCTGGCTATGGGCTTTAACGCGCTGTTAGCCACAACCGTACCGCCTGAATGGCGGGGTCACGTGGTGGGGCGGCGCAATGCCCTCTTGTCTGCGGCAATCATGCTCACCTTTCTGATTTGCGGTTGGATCTTGGACACTTTTACCTTTGAATCGGGCTATGCCGCCGTTTTCGGTTTAGGAGCTTTGGGCGGGTTGATGAGCACCTATCACTTATATCGGATCAAAGTGCCCGCAACGCCCAAAAAATTCGACGGCCGGCCGCTGCAAGATAGGGCGCGCCCCGGTCGGGGTATTGGCTTTGGCGCCGGAGCGGCTTCCTATCGACTGGGTATCAGTACCCGGCTTTTGCTGCACTGGCGTCCCCAAAAAATTGGTGACTTCGACCATATCAGCCGCCGCTACTGGGGGGTGATGCTGGCTTTTTTTCTGTTTCACTTTTCCCAATTACTGCCTGCGGCCATCTTTCCCATTTTTTGGGTGCGGGAAATGGGCCTGAGCGACGGGCAGATTAGCTGGATTAATGCCGTTTATTACCTGACCATGCTGTCCATCGCCCCCTTATTGGGTCCACTAACCCAGCGTTTTGGAAATTATAATCTGACCCGGGTCGGAGCGCTGTCACTGGCCTCCTACCCGTTTTTGGTGGCCTTGAGCACCGAGATGACTTTGTTGATTATCGGCAGTATCGTTATCGGCCTGGTTTGGGCCATCTTATCCGGAGCTTTGGTTAACCGGCTGTTAGAAATCATTCCGGACGATGATCGGCCGCCCCACCTGGCCCTTTACAATTTGGCCCTGAACGTGGCGACACTGGGCGGGACAATGCTGGGTCCACTGCTGGGCGATTTATTTGGACTGCGTGAAGCCCTGCTAATCGTTGCTGCGCTGCGCGTTCTGAGCGGCCTGGCTATGGTCCGCTGGGGATAGGCCGCACGATAATTATTCGCCAGGCGCCACCACAGAGGTGACCGTCACTTTAGATAATCAAACTACGCCGGGCTCTTCAAAAACGCCTCTGTTCTACCTGACATAGTGACTGTCCCCTTTCAGCCCGTAGCCGCATAGATCATTATAGTACCAGGACTGGCCTGGGTCACCGGGCCCAAGCCCAGATTTGATCCAAGCAAAAAGGACAGGCTGCGAGCCTCTCCTTTTGTACAAGAACATCCCGAAAAACGGGTTACGGCCGAATGAGGCGCATGTCGATCCACACGGCCCAGTCACGGCTGGTACTTTGGCCGCTTAGAACTCGTAGGGTGAAAGTACCGGTTTGGCCGGGTTGGATGCCGGTCAGAGGTAGAACTTCAGCTAGCGGGCTATCGCGGTATTGAACATTTTTTGAGAAAATTGTCAATACCTGGCCGGAGTCGTCAGCGGGGGTAAAGCTAACCTCAAAGGTGACCCCATCATCGCTTAAAATGGAGAGCTTGGGAAAACCCAGCGTCGCGGCAATGGCGTCACCGGGCTGCAGCGGTGTGTCAACGAGGTAGTTGCCTTCGATAAAACCGAGCTGTTGGTGGGGGTAAGTCAGCAGTACGTTACCTGGACTTTCAACATTGCCCCGCAGTTGGGCAGACCCCAGCGCAACCAGTCCGCCCGACTCGGGCAGTTTTAACGCCTCACTAACCCGCGTCTCTTGCAGGGTATAAGACACCTGCCCGGATGACCAGGCGGCGTCCGGCGCGTTTTCGATAAAATCGTATACCGTTTCAGAGTCGGCGGTATCGGCTGCTGCGGGCGCGCCGGGCACAACCTCGATTTCGAGATACATGGTCGGGCCAAACGGGTCACCCTTTTGATCATATAGTTGCCACACGCCTCGATATTCACCTTCCACGCGTGGTGCAATCATCGGCACGCTGAAGTCACCTGTTTCATCCGGTTCTGTTCTCTCAACCACCGGTATCTCTCTGGCAGCGCCAAAATAGTCGCCGTTTAGGAACCGTACGCTGTACCCCGGCCCCCACGGGCAAGTTCCCTCGTTTCGAATCCGCCAGACTTTTTCAAATTTGTTGGTCGGGGCAAATTGGGCTCCGTCTTCGACCGTCACATCCGTTATGAAGCGAGCTTTGTTTTCACAGTTAACCGGCAAGACGATGGTTGGTGCCGGTGTAGGGCTCGGCGTTGCCGTGGGGAGCACGACCGACTCGGGGGTAGAGGTGGCTTTGGGCAGCGTTGCGGCCGGGGTAGGCAACGGTGAATTGGGCCCGGTCACCGGGGTAACCGGCGCGGCACTTGATGACTGCGCCGTTGTCGTCGACACCGTGACGCTGGCTGCCTCATTTTGACCTGGACTATTTGATGTTTCAGCCGAGTCGGTATCCGAGGCTCCTACTCTTTCCCTAAGCGCAGCGTCAACAGCTCCTAACAACGGCACGGAGGCTAGCAGATCGGGCGGGATTAAGTAGCGCCAGGCCAGGGTGGGCAATACGCAGAGAATTACGAGGGCGGCGGCGATCAGCAGCAGACCCCGCCGGTGCCAGCGGGTCTCTTTCAAGGGGATGCCGATCGATTTGAAGGGTTTGGCTTTAGGCCTGGCGCTAAGCTTGGCCGAGGGAAACGTGGCCGGAATCGGCTTGCTCAACGGCCGGGTAGCCGGCTTAGCCGGGGTTTCCCAATCGCTCCATTTGGGCTCTGTTGGCATGACCATCGGCATAGGGGAGCGGGCGGCAACCGGGCTGGACAACACCCGCGTCACACTAATGGCAATATGCCCTCGATTCCCGCGCTCTGCAGCAAGCGCCAACAGCCGTTGAATTGCCTGGATCGGGGCGTGCAGGGTTATGGCTTCGGCAATTTCCTGCTCGGTCACATACCCGGTTAAACTGCCGCTGCACAATACCACCGTATCCCCGGCAAACAGACGCCGAGAGAAAGTTTCGACCTTGATTTCCTTTTCAAGGCCGAGGACTGTTGGCGGGCCTGGCCAGAGCGGGTCCGGGTCAAGCGGTTGGGGCGGCTTTTCTTTCGGTAAGGTTGATTTCTCCGGGATCAACAGAACAGATGGTTTGGCCTCATCTGCTTTCTCTTTTGCCAGCAGGTCGGAATTAAGAAGTTCGATATCTTTATCCCAGACCACGTAGACCCGATTGTCACCTACATTTGCAGCCAGTAGTTTATTATTGTGGATCAAGCATGCGGTGATGGCCGCGGCCATCGGGCGACGTTCAGAGAACTGCTTGTTTCGTTCGTATATATCGTGATTGGCTTGTTGAATAACCTCGAGCAAACGCGTCTTGAGATCGGGATTGTCCTGGGTATAAAAATTGCGCAGGGTCTTTTTTACCGCATATTGGCTGGCAACCTGACCGGCAGCAGCCCCGCCGACACCATCGGCAATAACGTATAACCGGCCGTTTTGGGCCAACTTGACCATCTGGTGCGGTTCAAAATAACCGACCGTGTCCGTTTGCGGCGGACGGGGCTGGGCAAACTGGCTCAGTTGCCCGGTTTCAACAGCGCGTTCATCTGAGATAGGAATTTCTTGGGCTAACATAATCTCCTTCCTAAAAATGTGCAGCGGAGCCGCTGCGACTCCGACAGCGTCGGCCCCAAACAGGTTCCCATTTTTACATTGCACTGTTCCCGGAGTGCAAGGTAGCTAAAATGCTGCCGGGACAAGATTATAGCACTTTGTTCGTGATTTGATAAACATTGGGTCAGATTTATGGATTCTTAAAATATCTTCCATAATTCATCCGATCGTTGTATAATTAATAACATTAATGAGGAGGTAACCATGCCCAAAATCAGTTCGGCGTTAGAGCGGCAGTTGAGAGACTCGCCAGATGAGACGTTTGATTTAATTGTACGGACCGATGGAGATGTCAGTCCGCACCTGAAGTGGCTGGCATCGGAGGGTATCCAAGTAAAACGGCAGTTCAGATTAACCCCGGGCATAGCGGTTTCGTGCCGGGGGCAGGATGCACTCAGGTTAAAGGCCGCCAACTGGGTGGTTTCAATAGAATTAGATGCTTCGGTAAAGGCGCTCTAGAAGGGATATACGATGGCTGTCGAAAAATTGGCTTTAGAACTACAACAGCAAATGAATGTTATGGCCAACCAAGAACGGATTCCGGTCATTATACGCCATAAATCGGACCACTTTAGTGCCCAAGCGTTTCTGGCCAGTTCGCCGGTAGTTGAGTGTCAATTTAAGCTGTTTCCGGGTGAGGCTGTCAAAATTAACTCAGCCGACATTGATGAACTGAGTAAGCAAGAGGATGTGGCGTACATTTGGCCTGATTTGCCGGTGCAGGCCTGGCTGAATACGTCCGTCCCCAAAATTGAGGCGCCGCAAGTATGGGAGAAAAGTGGCTTCAAAGGGCAGGGTATAAAGATTGCGGTAGTCGATACGGGCATTGATCAAACTCATCCTGATTTTGCCGGGCGAGTCGTGGCGACCAAAAGTTTTGTAGGTGATAGCGCCGTCGACGATAACGGACACGGTACACACGTGGCCGGCATTGTCGCGGGTAGCGGGGCAAAATCGAACGGTAAATACATCGGCGTCGCCCCTGAGGCCGTGCTGTACGTGACCAAAGTGCTGGATGCGAATGGCAGTGGCTCGATGAGTAATGTGATGGCCGGCATCGAATGGGCCGTATTGGATCAGCGGGTACAGATCATCAACCTGTCATTGGGCAGCACCACCTCCTGCGATGGCACCGATGCTCTTTCCGTTCTTTGTGATGAGGCTGTGCTGCAGTCCGGGGTAGTCATGTGCGTTGCGGCCGGTAACGCCGGCCCCAATCGCCAGACAATAGGCCCACCCGGCTGTGCCCGGTACGTCATTACCGTGGGCGCGATGGATGACAATGATCGTATTGCCAGTTTTTCCTCGCGGGGTCCCACGGCAGATGGTCGCATCAAGCCCGATCTGGTTTATCCCGGGGCTGCAATTATTGCGCCCCAGGCAGCGGGAACCAGAATGGGGACGGTAATTGAGGAAGGTTACGTTACGGCCAATGGAACCAGCATGGCGACGCCCCACGCGGCGGGCGTTGCAGCTTTGATGCTCCAAGCCAACCCCCGCCTGACGGCGGAGCAGGTTAAAAATGAAATGGTGGCCGCTGCCGTCAACATTGGGGCCTTACCGAATGACCAGGGCGCGGGCCGGGGGGATGCCTACCGGGCTTACCTCAAAGCAATTGGAGAAAAGCTGCCCGACCTCGAGCCTGTTCCCGAACCACCGCCACCGCCACCGCCGCCACCGCCGCCCTCCGAAC
>JBFGLD010000061.1:0-11782 GCA_041576335.1 Anaerolineae bacterium
CAACTGGGTACGCGGCGACGAGTCGGCCGGTACATTACCGATATTCCATACAATGCGGGCGGGGGGTGGGGCCGGTGTTACCAGGCCAGGGGGCGATGCCATGATCGAGACGAAAGCCCCGTCATAAGTATCGGTGATAACCACCCCCGAGGCATCCATATTGCCGAC
The DNA here is from genome assembly GCA_041576335.1 of Anaerolineae bacterium. GTDB lineage: Bacteria > Chloroflexota > Anaerolineae > 4572-78 > J111 > JANQQF01. Next base: position 169 of record JBFGLD010000061.1, read on the forward strand.
ATTGGTATACACAATCGTGTAGACCAGGTCCGTACCCGCCTTGGCCGGATCGGCCGACTCGAGCTTGGAAATTTGCAGAATCGGCGTACTGGTAATCGTATTAGTGGCAAAGGCAGTGTCGCTGGCCGGTTCGGTCGCTTCGACGGTGACGGCATTGGTTAAGAGGGTGCCGGCATCTTGGGGCGTGTCCACACTTAGGGTTAAAGTAATAAGGCCGCTGCCACCTGCTCCGGCAATTGTTGGCACCGTCCATTCGATGCCGGCTCCGGTCAGCGTCCCCGGGCTGACATTCGGGCTGCTCGCATCGCTGACATAGTTGGTGTTGGCGGGGAAGGTATCGCTGATGGTAACGCTTGTTGCGTCGGCATTGCCGGTATTCGTGTAGCGAATGGTATATGTCAGCAGGCCCCCGGCCGGCACCGGTTCTGGCAGGCCAACCTTAAATATGTCCAGGCTCGGGTTGCTTTGTACAGTTGTGGAGACTGTATTACTGGTGTCGATGTCGGTTGCGCTGGAAATTGTGGCAGAGTTGGTAATGATCGTGCCGTTACCGAGCGGGCTGTCGACCCGAACCACAAAGGTATAAACTTGCGGGATTCCCACCACCAGGCTGCTGACCGACCAGGTAATAGGACTCCCGGGAGTAGGACTGGCCGGGTTAAAGCCGGAGGTGGCGCTGTCAAAGGTGGTATTGAGCGGAATGACGTCGCTGATGACCAATTGAGTGGCATTGTCATTCCCCACGTTGGAGATCGTAAGCGTGTAGGTAAGCAGTTCGCCGGACTCCACGGTTGGCGTGGGGAAAGCAGATTTCGAAATTCGCAGATCAGGCCGGCTATTAACGTTGGTGAAAATAGTGACGCTGTTGGTTACGCCTTCCGAAGCGCCAATCTCGGCTGTGTTGGTAATCACCGAGTTGTCGGGCAGGGGCGAACTGACGGCGACGGTCACCGTAATGAGACCATTGCCTACTCCTTCACCCGGCAGCGGGCCAATGTTCCAGGTGACAACCCCGCCGGAGGGACTTCCGTCGTGCGTACCGGCCGGTGTACTGCCAAGGTAACTGACCTGATTTGCGAGTGTATCGGTAATAATTACGATCGATGCATCAGCGTTGCCGCTGTTGGAATAGGCGATAGTGTAGGTCAGCAGCCCGCCGGCCTCGACACTGCTGGGATCGTCAGTCTTGACGATGTTAAGCGTGGGTGTGCTCACTACGGTTGTGGTGACGGTCGGGGGTGGCGGTACCAGGCTGAAGTTATTGGATACGTTCACATCATAAATGTTAGTTAGCACGGTCCCGTTCGGCAGCGGCGAGTTAACCCGCACCGTCATCGTCATTTGGGCCGTATCTCCGATTGGAATGGGATTGGCCAGACGCCAGGTAACGGTCAACGGGCTGGTAGTCACCGTACCGCTGATGCCGCCCACAATGCCGGCACCGACCAACGTGGTATTGCCGGGAATATCGTCGGTGATGACCACATCTGAGGCCGGCCCCTTAGACGAGGTGTCGTTGGTGACGGTGATGGTATAACGTAATAAATCGCCTGCCGGGACGGGGTCGGGGTCATCGGCTTTGGTCAGGGTTAACGTCACCGGCGCATCGACCGTGACCGTGACCGGTTTTCCATTTGCCACGCCGAAAACGTTATCACCACTGACGCTGTAGTTTTGGTTAACGATGGGGATTGCGTCCGTGAGGGGGTCGGTAACCGTTACGGTAAACACCGCGGAAACCCCTTGATTAATATTGAGCGGTGTGGTGAACACCCAAGTAATATTTGACCCAACAGAGACGGGCGTTGGCGAGGCCGAGTCAAATGTCGTGAACGTTGGGATTTGGTCGGTGATGGTAAACGGCCCGGACGTGTCCAGATTCCCATTATTGACAACGGTAAGGTTATAAACCAAGGATTGACCGGGCTCTACTGTGGGGGTTGGATTGACCGATTTGGTAATCTGCCAATTAGGTGCATTGACTCTGGTACTTACGGTTCTGTCGCCAAGATCGCTGACGACGGGACTGGGAGATGAAATACCATAAGTCAAGGCCGCATTGACGATTTGGCTCTGATCAGGCAGTGGTTGCGCGACCTCAACGCTGTAGAGAAAATTAACCGTGGTATTATTGGCAAAGGTACTCATATCGGTCGGGGCGAATATCCAGCGGGCCAAACCGGATTGACATAACGGAAAATTGGTGGACCAGCGGGTGTCTGGTGAAAAAATGGCGGTACAGGTCGAATTGGCCGGGACGGTGTCGGTTACGACAATAAAGCCCGAGAGGTTACTGCCCGTATTATTTGTGACCGTTAAGGTATAAAGAATGATCCCACCCTGGTCGACGACGGTAGCCGGACTCGCCCGCTTGGTGATCGTCAAGCCGCCGTCGGCTCGTATAATTTCGGCCCCGAAAGGTAAGGACAGGTTAATCGTTTCGCCATCCGGTAGCGCCGGTACAGCCACATGAACGGTAGACCCTTTGGTGACCGGTATCAATAAGGTAATGATGGCCCCAAAGATGGCCAGGATTAGCGAAGCAGCCAGCCGTAACCATCGGTTTTTGGCGAAACCTTTTGGGCTGTGTTTGATGTTGTCCATTGACGCACCCTCTCTCGAACTTTAGCGCATTGGTGGGCAGTTTGCGAGTGATAGAGATAGATTGACTTATTTTCTTCTTACGAACCAACCGATGCCTATGATAATCAAGGCAAAAATTACTCCAATCATTGCCAAAATTGCTATAGACGACACCGGATTTTCCAATGATTTATCCGACGACGTCGCGGCTGGTGACATGCCGCTTTGATCAGACGAATGGTCGGTTAGCGCCTCAGGCGTAGCGGTTGGGCTTTGGGGACCGGAAGTGTCGATGGCCCCGGAATCGCTTCCTGACGAGATGGATGTCGGGGTCATAATCGGCGTGGGCGAAGGCGCTGGGGTCGGTCTGGGCGTACTTGTTGGCGCTCTTACCGGCGTGTTAAGACCAGAACCCGAAACTAGTATCTCCCCCTCTAGGGTGGCAACACTATAAGCCTCAACAACAACTGCTTGATCAACGTCTGGCAAAACTTCAACAATCATATCGAAGACAAACACCTCATTTGCCTCAATTTTGTCAAGGGTGAAGAGAGTGATCTGGTCTACCTTGATGCTTGGATCGGAAAAAGGCGTTCCTCCGTACCACTTAAGGCTTGAATGACGAGTATTGATGAACTCAGTGCTGTCGGGTATATCGATATTAATCGCAATATTCGCGGCCGGTGTTGAACTGACGTTAGTCACCGCAACCGTATAGGTAAAAGGTTGACCTTTAACTGCGTGGTCGCTGACCGGGATTACTTTGATTTCAAAGGAAGGTGGGACCTGGGCGGAAGCCGGACCTTTAAGACTGGCCACTGTTAACAGAGTAAAGGTCACCGATAGCACAGAAATGACCAGCGTTCGACCAACTATATAGGTTATCGGATCGAACCCGATTGCGTTACTGCCGGCACCGGAAGTCGGTTCGCTTTTGGACACACGTCCCCTTTTTCCAAATTGAAATATCGATTACCGTCACCTCAGCCAATTTTTTCGATTTAATTAAGTATATGTCAAAAAGGTGACATAAACTATTTAAGTTTTATAACAGTTCCGTGACTATTATGTTGAGGTAAGGTTTAGCTGCCTCGCTATGACCGGTCTTATTAGTTTTTTGCTGATTTCGCCAGGCCTTTAGCTTCAAATTGCTGCGCCCTGGTGTTAAAAAACCTTTGATCCCCTAACAATAGTGTCGATTTCAAGGGAAAAAGGATTCGGGGTAACAACAGCACATGCAAATTTGGAACCAGGGAAAAACGTTTCAATGAGTCGTGCTTCTCGCTTTATTGAGATTTGAGGGACTCCAGATAACGCTGCGCTTCCTGACTTGCTCTTGGATCTTTTCCGGAGTCCTTAGCCAAAAAACGTTCAAACTGTTGAATCGCCTTGTCTTCTTCAAGCAGCGTTTCGTAGGCCACGCCCAAACTAAAATGTGGCTCTGCCAGATCTGGCGCTAATTCGAGCGCGTGCTCCAATTGGGCGATGGCTTCACTCACTCGCTCGGGGTCCGGCGGTTTACCACTCAGTAAGGCCTGTTGTAGTTGTAGGGCGCCCAGGTTATAGGCCACTTCGCCGTCATTTGGGTCTAGTTCGAGAGCTGTTTCGTATTGAACGGCCGCCAGGTCGAGCTGTTCGAGTTGGTAATAGGCGACCCCCAGATTTGCGTACGCCGCTTGATAATCGGGCTTTAAGGCGATAGCCTTTTTGTAGGCAGCGACTGCCTCCTCAACTTGTCCTGCTTGAAAATAGGCATTGCCTTGCTCAAATAGGTCTTCATGTGAAGCCGTGTCGCTTTCGGTAACGGCTTGCGTGTTAGGCGTCTCCGTTTGACCGGTCGCTGAAATATTTTCATTGACATTGTTATCAGAGATTGCCCCTTGTTGTGCCAAAGAAAATGCAAAAAAAGCAATGATAGCGATGGCCACGACCGCCACGATAACTTTCAGACTTAAGCTAAAGCCTTTATTTTCAGCATTGGTAGCAGCCGGTTGATCGTTCGTTACATGCTCGTCATCCATAAGGTCGTAATTTACTGCTTCGGTTCCAATAGAACAACCTGTGTTTCTTCCGGCAAAGTAGTTTTCGAAATCTTTAAGCTATCTACAGTTTCATCTTTGGAAATACCCATTTCTTTAAGAAATTTGCCCACCGGCTCAAATTTTGTGGTCAAGTTGGGTAGATCGTAATGCATGGGAATGACAACATAAGGTTCGATTAAGCTAATCACCTCAGCAGCTTCAGCCGCGTTCAAGGCCTGTTTACCCCCAACCGGTATCATGAGTACGTCGATGTTGTCCATGTCTTCGACCTGGCTTTGGTTAGGAACATGGCTGAGGTCGCCGAGATGGCATAGCGTAATATCTTCCATATAGATGACGAAGATATTGTTTTTATGGTCGTTTTTGCCTTTGCTCTTGTTCGGAGCGACCATGTTAATACTTGTAACAAAAATGTCGTTAATTTCGAATTCGCCGGGGCTATCAATAACCTTGAAGTCGCCTTTTATGCCGGCCACGTTATTGTGATGAGGGGTATCGTGGCTAACTGTGACGATATCGGCCTTGATCGAGGGTAGACTCAACCCCAATGATTTGTCATACGGATCGGTAACGACCACGCCCTGACGCCCTTTTAGGCGAAAACAGGCATGTCCATACCAGGTAATGTCCATAACCGTAAATCACCTTTTTCATGCCAAAGATTTAGAATTATGTTTACAATTTTACCATGTTTCAGGGGAGAGCACAATTAAACATAAGAATAAAATTGTCGTCCGGCGCGGCGACAGACCTGCCCAAAAGGCGGGTTTCTCCCGGAAATCTCGAACCCTGGGCCATTTTTTCACGTTCCACCGGCGCGGAAGGTGGGCCTATAGTCACCCGTTACAAAGACATTCCGAGAACTCGTGACGTGGCTCAGCTTGGGGCGGCTGCGGAACCATTGTAGGTTGTCACATGGGGGATTAGTTGATTAGCAAACTTTAGAGTCATCCTTCGTAAATGCGGATCGGTCGTGAGTTGGTACGAGGTTTCGTCGTCGGGCCCTTGGGTTTGCTCCAAAATCCTTAACATTTCCAGGTCGCCTATCTCGGGCTGGATAGAATGAGGGCTGCGCCCGATATGTTGGGCAACCTGCGAAATTGTGGCACGAGCATCCGGATGGTGGGCAAAAAAGGCTAAGATATCCCATCTTAGCAAATCGGTGGCGTATCTTTGCACGAATACTAAAAAGTCTACATCAACTTCTTTTGTGGGTAAGGGTAAGGGTAATATCATAATCAGAATTTTTTCCACAAACCTATCAGTAAAAAAGATAACACTTTATGGGCGTAACGCCAATAGTACTAGCTTCTCAACTTTTTGTTAAATTTTGATTATGGGTCTTAAAATATGACCGGAGCAGCGGCCTAATGCCGGCCCGACAGCGAGTTTTGATCGGCTGCACTCCGGATGGGGCGGTGCGGCCGGCCCCGTTTCCAATACTCGACTGTCGGAACAAACCCATTGGACGGTTCGACTTTGAAATGTAGCCTAACTGATGGTATAGTAAGTTGGAATCGCCGGCAAATATTGAATTCTTACAAAGAGAAGATAGGCAAACCCTATGCGGACCGGCACCATTTTGGTGGCTTCTACCCAAGACGTTGAACTGCATAACATTATCAAGGCGCATGTGAACCATGCATCCATGCAGGTTAATTTATGGGATGGTCAATCTCCCTTATTCTCCCAGCTGTCCGAATGTTTCAATAGTTTGCTGATTATTGATCTGGCTCTGCTTGAAAAACTGTTCGAGTCACCCCAATTATTTTTTGAGAAATTGACGGCCGAGGCACCTGGTACCGCGACTATCTTGCTCGCGACCGCTGAAAAGCGCCATCAAGCGCTTGATTTGGCCCGGGACGGTGCGGCTGATTACCTTTTCTTGCCCACAGATGCGGCGGAGTTGTCTGTGAGGATCGACCGCGCCTTAGAAATGCAAGCCCTGCGCCAAATAACCCATCCCGACTCTGCAAATGACGAATTTGCGATGTTGCGCGAGGCGAGCCGGGAGATTAATCACACTTTACAGCTCGACGAAGTATTAAGGATTATTCTCGATAGGGCTGAGCATGTTCCCGGCGCAAGTTTGGCCACGATTTATCTGACCGACAAGAACGGAGATTTGGATAAAAGCCGGCATGTGACTAGCAGCTCAGCGCTGGCGAATAGTTCAGGGTCGCTGCGCTTGATGTTTGCCCTGGCCCAAGACGCAGCATTGTCTCGAGAGATCATCTGCCGGAGGAATACAACAGACCTTGCCTGGCTCCAAGAGTCCCTTCAGGTAGTGCTGGTGATCCCGCTGATTTCGGGCGATAAGCTTATTGGCGTCATTGCCTTGGGCGGCCGACACCAGGATGCTTTCCAAACCAATGATGTACGCTGGTTATCCGTTTTCTGCAGCCAGGCAGCAACGGCTATTGAGAACGCGCATCTGTTTCAGGATTTAGCCTCAGCCTATATTGATCTGGCCCAAAGCCGAGAAAAAATTCTACAGAGCCGCAATACGCTGCAAGTATTGTTCGATGGTATTACTGATGGGCTCTATATCTTGAACCGGGATTTAACCATAAATGCCCTCAATCATATCGAGGCAGAACGACAGGGGTACCATGTAGATGACTTGGTGGGCCAAAGTTACCTGGCGTTGCCCTGGAGCAAAGCGGCTCCGGAATTGCTCAATCGCATAAAGGAGTCGTTGGATACGGGCCAGGAGACAACCTGGATTTCTCACGAATATGAAACGGAGCCGTACTTGAAAGATAGGGAGTTTCGTATTTACCCTATCCGCAATCGCCTGGCTCAGATAGAACAAGTTGTCGTCTTCGCCCAAGACGTCTCGGAACGACGGCGCTGGCAAGCTTCGCTGTTTCGCTCAGCTAATCTGGCCGCTGTGGGGCAGTTAGCCGGCAGTATAGCACATCAAATCAATAATCCGTTAACAATTGCTATGGCCAACAGCCAACTATTACTGCTCGAAGCCTCTGCTCACAGCGAGACCTATGAATTAACCCGCGGTATCTTCAAGGCGGGAGAGCGTATTCAAAATATCGTTCAAAACTTACTTGAGTTTTCAAATCAAGAAACCTACTTTTTTGTACAGACCGATTTGATCAACACCATCGAAGGCGCTTTGGCCTTGGTTTTCCGCTCGCTGAAGAAGGCAAAAATTAAGGTGATCAAAGATTATCAGGTTCAGCCGTCACTCTCGGCCAGCATCAGCCACTTGAAATTAGTCTGGATGAATTTTTTGCTCAATGCCCGTGATGCGGTCGCTAATTATGCTGAACACCCTCAAATTATGATTGTGACCCGGCCTGTTTCAAAGCGTGAAGTCAAGGTAGTCATTACTGATAACGGCTGTGGCATTGCCGAAAAGGATTTAGAGCAATTATTCAGGCCGTTCTTCACCACCAAGTTGTCACACAAAGCCTTGGGATTGGGATTGTATTCGGCTCATACCATCATTGAACGCCACAACGGTCAAATAAAAGTATCCAGCCAACCCGGCGCCACGACCTTTGAGGTGATTTTACCCCTGGATAACCCGCGCGATTTATGAGAGTTGGTTAAATACAAAAGGCCGACCCGCGAGGTCGAGTCAGCCTATTCGTATAGCGCAACTCATAAAGACAGGTTCCGGGATCGGCTCACCGTTAATGGTGGAAATTGCTAAACCATAATTAAGATCGTTTGGATCAGGTTAAGCGAAATCTGAAGGCCGGTAAAGTTCTCAAACGATTCCGTGAATAGCAGCGCCCAGCCGACTACGGCCAGCAGTGCACAAATGCTGAGCAACAGCAGGCAACCGCAACCGTAGAGTAGGTATTGGGTCGTCTTATTCCCTTCCTCTTCGGTGCGGGCAGCGACATTATAAGCGGGCGCCTGCTGCGGAACACTTTGTGGCATTGCTTCGGTAGCAGCTCCCACCGATTGGAACACCATGGCGGTTTGGCCGATGCCGATGCTGTCGCCCGGGCGAAGCACTTGAGGGGCAGTTAGCTGTATCCCATTGACGAAGGTCCCGTTCGTGCTGCCTAAATCTTCGATCACATATTGGCCCCCTTGCCAGCTAATGCGAGCATGTCGTCGGGATGATTCTGCGTCTTGTAGAACGATGTCCAGACCTTCTTCACGGCCGATTGTAACCTGATTACCGAGTACGGGGAAACTCATGCCGGCCTGGGTGCCTTGACGAATGACCACGTTTGCGCTTGGCTGGCTTTGCCCCAGCATGGTAGGCTCGTCGTCGTACATTTACTATTTCACCTTCCTAAAGAGTGTAAGAAATTTGAGATGGTTCACGAGTTGGTTGACACTTTCTCAAGCGATAGCCAACGAACAAAGAATTGACGCTCATTCACGACTTGCGTCCATTGGTCGTCGCCTTGACCCTGTCGGTATGCGCCATCCGTCAAACGTACAAACTGAATTTCATCTCGTTAAAAACCATCTTGAAAATTTTAACAAAAAATTTGTCACGTTGTCAACTTTAAAGAAACCCGATTTTTGTGTCATTTACCACTGTTGTGGGCTCGGTTCCACTGCCTGAACCTAACAGCTTGATCAAAGTAGACAAAAAAAAGGGTTTTTGTTGACTTCGAGGGGTCAGTGGCATGCTATTTTTGCCAGGTTACCCACTCAATTTTCAGTCGGTCGGTACTTCTCTGAGGAAAACGAAGTTTGCCAAGGCGGCCTTTATTGGTTTTGAAGCAGATCGCTCGCCCATCAATCAAAGAGTTACTTCGATCCGGCGATAATTCGCTATAAATATAGCTGTAGACTCCATAGGTGGCCCCGACACATTCGGAACGAGAAATGTCATTGAGCGAACCTATTGGAGGAAATGTAGCCAATTCAACGCCTCCCTGTACTTCGAACGTGCCCTCGTTATCGTTTACATCCCAGATAAAATCATCGCCGGGAATGTCGCCGTCGTCGATGTCAATTGTTTCGTTGGGGCGTATGGTGATGTTGCCGCTCGATTTGATGGAGACTCGATTAACAACATCCACCTGTATTTCTTGGATTTGTTCCGTACCATCCACTTTGACCACCCGCAGTCGATAGACTGTGTTTTCCGTGGGGCAATCCTTCACGGTTCCACTACCTTCAATTCCGTTTCCGTTGAGATATACTTCTCGTACGCCGGAAACATTCCAGGTAATCGTCACGCAGTCGCCGCCATTAATGACCCTCGGGTCCACATTGAAATCGATGAAAACCTGATTGCCGGGAGACGTAGGTGATGGGACAGGTGTGTCGGTGGCAGGTACGGGCGTGGCCGTATTGATAACCGGCGTGCCCGTTGGGGTTTCCGTTGGAGGAATGGACGTGGAGGTTGGCGTAAGGGTTGGCGTCGGCGGCGGCTGAACAACGGGAACATTTCCTACGTTCGCTGTGGTTGAAAAGGTAGGGTCCGCGGCAACCCAGCCTCGTCCATCGGCGGCCGGGTTAAAACGGATTTGCCACCACTGTAGAGCCTGATCGCGCCCAATAATTTCAGCATCTGTGCCCGCCGGCAGCAGCCCCAACAAATCATATTCGATCCCCGGTCCGCCCCGAACATTTAAGTCGGTCCGAGTTGTTAGCAAGGGATTACCCGGCACTGTTTCGATCGGCTCGGGAGTCGCCGAAGGTGTCGCAGTTGGCTCGTCTGCGTCTTCTCCAACCACATCAATGGTTACGGTAGTGGGTATGCTCACTGCCTCACGCTGATTGTAAGCCCTAACTTCCAAGGTGTAAGAGCCCGAGGCCTCAGGAGTCCATTGAAATGAAGCGGTCAGTGTCGGCTGCCCTTGAGGGGCCGGGCTGACCGCTTCGCTCATTTTGAGCCCGCGAACCCATAGTTCCATACGTCTGACGCCGGTTGGGTCGGAGCCGATAGCCTGGACAGTTACCGGCTGGTTGACCGGAACCTGGCTGTTGTCACCCGGCGCCGTGATGACCACTGTCGGAATATCGGCCACGCTGGTACCGCTCTGGTTGAAAAAGTAAACTGTAAGCCCAGCTACGACTAACACGGTGATAATCAAGGCGATGGACCCGCCGACGGCTAGAAAGGTTAGCCGCGTAGGGCGAGCCTGCGGCTGTGCTGGTAACGAAGCGGGTCTACGAACCGGAGGGGCCGCCGCGGGCGGTGACGCTGCTGCGGAAGAGGGAGGTGACGAGGGGGGCGCAGCCGGCGTCATCGGCGGTGAGGCATACATGGCCGCATCCCGCGCAATCTGAGTTACGCCCAAGTTACTTGGGGCGGCGAAGCCTTTGACTCCGAAAACTGAGGAGCCGATGCTGATAATATCAGCCGGCTGCAAGACTTGTTGACCGGCAATCGGTTTGCCATTGATCTTGGTGCCGTTGGTGCTGTTGAGGTCTTCGATGATGACTTCGTTTCCCTTGCGGACAAGTTGGGCGTGATGCCTGGAAACCTGAGAGTCATCCAGCGTAATGTCATTATCTGGGTCTCGACCAAAGGTCAGTACTTCCTTGGTGAGTGGAAAGCCCTTCCCGGCAAGTGGCCCAGCGTGTACGACGAGCTGCAGTTGCCGCTCGGGCTCCTGCGGAACCTCTGAACTAAAAGCGGATGGACGCGCCATGACCTACAATTCTCCTCCGGATTGACGACTTAACTTCGGTTATTACCTGGGACGGGGCTGGTGCAAAGTAGCTTGACAGCCTAAAACCTTCCCGGAAGCTTGAGCTTAACCCGCTTGCTTTTGCAAATAACGTTCTTGATTTCAACATCAGCTTCCGGGAAGGTGGACTTGGCCCTAACCCTGCTGCCTGGAAAGCTTGGTTCACATCGCAGAATTTGATCCGCGATCAGCATAGTAGAGGAAACAGGCGGCCCGAACGCGAGTACCCCTATCCCCTCATTAATAACCCTTTACTGTCCGATTCGGTGTGGCTAAATCGGCCCTCTGGCAATTTATACTCGATTTGGTATAATAATAACCTTTACAATAATAATCCGAAGTGGCTACAAACTC
>JBFGLD010000062.1:0-11779 GCA_041576335.1 Anaerolineae bacterium
GCTTCGTAAAACATAGAACCTAAAATGAAATACGTCAGCGCCATGAATTCGACGACCGAACGTTTTACATTTTACGTTCTAAAATCATGCTTTTAGTAGCTCGATAAGCTGGCTAAGCAGATAGGCATAAAGGACAATGCTAACAACGATGAGCAGCCCGCTGCCGATGCCCAAGCCCCACCAGTTAGGTTGAGGTTTGGTATCCGTCCAGGGAGTTGCCCCCAATTCAGCCATACTGATTCGGGCCTTATCTTCGTCAATTGGACTAATCTCGCTCAAAAGATGAAGTTGGTGCCAGGCTTCGGTTTTGACGTTTTCTTCGTCCGCGTGTTGAATTGCTCCACGAAAAGCCTGGATGGCTTTTTTTCGTTCGTGTTTGGCTAAATAGGCCAGCCCCATATTAATGTAAGCCGGGCCAAAATTTTGGTCGTTGCTTATAGCCTGGCGATAGCGGGCAATCGCATCATCAAATTTATTTTCTTCGTGATATTCGGCCCCAATTTTGAAGTGAATATCAGCCGCGTTGTTTCGGCGTTCATGTTGACTCATAATCCAGCCGGAGGGCCGGGGCGTGGGCCGCTGATTTACCACGGCTCGATTTTCGGTTTTCTTACCTTGGCGAAATAAGGCAACTAGGCTAAGCGCGGCTACAAAACCGTCCTGCCCGGGAAACGGCAGCATACTCATAAAGGTTAACCAAAAACTTGTCGTGGCGATGTAACCGGTGAAGGCAATTGACAGCGACTGTACCGTGTCGGTCGGTTGTGGTGAGTTGGAAATCGTAGGAAGGAAAAAATGAGCTACCTGATTGGTGGTGGTGCCGCTGCCGTAAACCAGGCCGGCTGCCACAATGACCGTTACCAGCAGCCCGATTAAGGTCATCGTCAGGCTGGCAATTGGGCCGGCAATAGCCACTAAAAACATATCCAGGTGTTTTCGCTTAAAGTTATGGGGATTAACCTGCATTATTTTAGGCCAGCCAATGCCAAAAATGATAAAGGCAAAAGCGCCCAACCACGAAATATGTTCCAGAGGATTTAAGGTGATTTTCTCCTGTTCTACTTGGGTATGATCTCCCAAAAAATAGGCTGTTAATGCATGACCTAATTCGTGCACCGTATACCCAATCAGCATACCCGGAATGACCAGCAGGCTGCTCCAATTTGGAGATGGAAATAACTCAAGCATCGACCGCTTTACCTTGGTTGAGAATAAAAGGAACTTCGACCACGTCGAGAACCTTGTTATCATAAATCATTTCAGCCCGGGCAGTGTATTGCTCTTGCAGGTTCGGGGCTGGAATATGCAAGGTTAGGGCTGTGTAGGGTTCCATATGCTCAACAATCAGGAGACTCGAGATTTGCTGACGCTGGCTATTTAAAATGCTCAGCTCGATATTGGGGTAAGCGCGCACCGCGTTAGGGTCTGGCTTTGGCGCCTTGCTCTGCACGGTACCCACCATATCGGGCATGGTCAGCAGCACATTTGAAAAGGTCGTCGGTAAATTGTCTACGGCCAGTTCTAAGGTGACCCGGCGCTTGTCACTTAAGACAATTGGATTGAAAGTGGAGATCTTGGGCGATTTTTCAGTCATCGTGATTTTTTACACATCGACATTCTATCCGAACCGTGATTATACCACTATAGAATGTATCTTCCAAGATGGATTTGGCCAGGCAGGCGTCACTCAATTACCACCGGGCCCAAAGTTACAACCGGATCTGCCCCGTCGACTCGTGCCAGTGGCTGAAGTGTTTCCGGATGATAAAGCTCGACATTTAGCCAGTATCGGCCGGGCGGTAAGTTGAAAGGCAGGCTAATTTGAGCGGGCTGGCAAACGACTTGATTTATGGGCCAACGCGTAGCCCGGTATAGGGTTCCAACCGGCCACGTATCCTGGCCTTGGGCAGCCAGATCGCCGGTTGGTGTCCACAACTTTAGCGACATTTTGTAGTCAACGCCAGGTTGGGCGGTGACCATCCAGCCCAGTTTCAGTTGAATAATTTGGCCTGGCTGCCACGGCTGCTCGGATAGTTCCCAACCGGTCAAGACCATGCCATCAGCAAATTGGACTGCTTCTCCCCGAAGTTGGGGCTGTTTGTTTAGTAAATAGCCCTGCGCTCGAATACCGCTTTCTCCGGAGAAAACCTCATCTTCAATGGGAATGGCCTTTTCGGCCAGCCAGGTGCGGATGAGCGCAGTGGGGTCGGTCACGGTATCGTAGGCGCGCAGCAGCCAAAGCCGGGCATAGTCATTTGATAAACTTTCGAGGGCCGATACGGTCTCTGCCGCCGTCATCGGGTAAAAGTCGGAGTTCGGATCGCCCCACCCGAGCCGGTCCGGACCGTCAACGGTACCCGCTTGAAGTAGACGGGGCCGTTGTTGCTCGACGGGTGGCTGGTAAGGCACCAACCGCCGGCGTTCGAGTTGGGGCAGGTCGTTGTAATAAACAAAAGCGGTATAGGTATAACCGGCATTCGTCAAGATAATATCACCCGGCTGCCAGCGATCCTGAATGAAATTAACCGCAGTTCGATAATCGTCTGCCCAATAGCGGGCATTAAAATGAAGTTGATAAATCGAGAAGAGCGAGGCGGCAACGATTAGACCGGCACCTGCAATTGCAACGCCCCGATGCAGCCGGGCAGCCAGCCAACCAAGGCCTGCTCCCAGCACAATGTAGAAGGCCGGAGAATAAGTAAAAACGTAGCGAACGTGATAAAGCGGAATGATGAAAGACAGCAGCTGAATTAGGAGCAGCGGGCCAAAGGTGTAAGCTGCCAGGAAGAAAGCGAGAGGAAATGATGAATTGGAACCAGGAATAGCTGGAAGGTTGGATGATTGGGCCGTTAACCGGGTAGAGAGTTGGCAGAGCGTTCGAGCCGAACCATAGGAAAAAGAGGGGTGGTTGAGATAAACTAACCCGAGGATATACAGGAGCAGAATGAACAACAAATAGAGCCACACTGCGGCCGGTTCTACAGACTGTCCCAATGATAGGGCCGACCAGCTTTCAATGATAATCTTGCCCGCCGTATCCGGGGTGCGCCAGGGGGGCACGGGTGGACCGGTTACCTGCCGCCAGGCGATTGGCAGCCAGGGTAGGTAAACGACGCCAAGAAAAAAATTTGCCGTCAGAAGCGAAGCGAACAGTCGACGCCGGATTATTGGAAAAAAGGCCCGAATAAAAAAAAAGAGATTAATGGTGATCAAAAGAAAGGCAAAGTAGTAGAGCACATAAAGTCCCAGCGCCGCTGCGATAACATACCCCAGCCAAAACCGGCGTCTAGCCTGGCTGGGGTTGCCCTGGGCTTGTACTGCCATCCAGGTTACGATGACTCCCAAGCTGGCAGCCAGCGTGTACATTCGAACTTCTTGAGAATACCAAATATTATACGGCGAAAAAGCGACAAATAGGGCCGCCCCGAAGGCAGGGGACCCCTTACCGATTAAATCGCGGGCCAGGCGATAGGTTAAGGGCATGAGTAGAACGCCGAAGATGAGGGAGAAATAGGCTAACGCGAATTCGCTGTCGCCCACAAGACCTGTCCACAAGTGGAGCAAAATATAGTAACCTGGCGGGTGAATATCGCGCGCCGTGTGGGCAATTAGAGCCGGAAAAGTCTGGCCTGCCAAAAAGGCGCTGACGGTTTCGTCATACCACAGGCTCTGGGCCCCCAGCTTGTAAAGGCGCAGCGCAAATGCGCTCAAAACGATGATCACAAGACCCGGGCCGGCTGCCCAAAATGTCGAGATTGTTTTCACGGCACGCGTTTTCAACATCATCAAGCATATCTTAATTCGACGGCAATAATTGTCAAAGGAAAGATGCCACAAATAACTTGACATATAATAATATTTGGAGTATTATGTATAGTACTATACGATACGCTATCGATATGTTGTGGTTTATTACTTGTTCACCCCTAGATATGGGGGCAGGAGGTAAGCATGAAAAAGCATCTATTTATAATCGTCTTAGGAGCAGCTTTGGCTTTGCTAATGAGCCAGGTCGCCCTGGCCGGACCAGAATTGCAGTCCGGAGGCAGAGTATACTACGTTACCGGGGGTGATACGGTAGAGGGCATCGCCGCGCGCTTTGGCGTTTCGGTTGAAGCGCTCCTCAGGAAAAACGGTATTGCCAATCCAGACCTTATTTTTGCAGGGCAAGCCTTAATCGTCCCGGATTTGGGGTATGGTTATGGCGCTAAAAAACCCGATTATGGTTATGGGTACAATGAACCTAACTCTTATGGCTGCGCTAACTATCATGTTGTCAAGGCCGGTGAGACTTTGTCAGGTATCGCGCTTTACTACAACACCACGGTTCATGCCCTGCTGCAGCAGAACAAATTGTACAATAAAGATTTTGTCTATTCCGGTCAGAAGCTGTGCGTGCCTGGCGGGCGCCAGCCGACAGGGTACCAGCACTACGACTCTCCGGCAGGTGATTACTACCACACCGTAGCCAAGGGTGAAACGTTAAGTGGCATTTGCGACTATTACGGCGTCAACGTTAGGGAAGTGACCCGCGCCAACAACATGAGCCATGCTACTTACATTCAACCGGGGCAGCGATTGGCGATTCCCGGCTACCAGGCCAAGCCGGCCGCGTTGCCGTATAGCCCGGTCCCTTCCCCCAAACCTGCGCCCGCACCTTCATATAAGTCAGGCCCGCCGGCAAGGGCGGAAAGACCCGGACCATCGTATAGACCCGACGCTTCCGATAAACCGGGACCACCAGGCAAGCATGATGATTCAGCCTCCGTCTATTTGCGACTTGGCCGTAACGTGGGGTACGAACCATGGGGTAAACCCAAGCTTGGCTTAGATGATTGCCTGGCCGACTGGTTTGACGATAGTAATCCGGCGCAGCGCTTTACGGCAGAGGTCATCCTGACCAATAAATCCAGGCGTGATATCTCAGGAAACTGGGCTTCGAGTTCAAACGTGATCTTTCACACCATGAGTGGGGCCCAGCGTAATGCCTGCATGCATCTGTTTGATCAAGCGTGGCTTGATGAGTTTGAACGGCAAGGTAAGCGTGACGAGATACTAAAAGCAGCCTCTGGCAGCTCAGGCTACGCGAGCCCCTTCCCCGGAAATCTTGAACCTGACGACACCGTTGATGTAACTTTTTTCACTCACTTGGAAAAGGGTGACTTGGTAACAAAGGTGGAATTTGCCAAGTTTGGTATCTGTTTCGACCCAAACAGTGGTGACCGGATTTCGTGTGGTGGTAAAGGGTACTAACAGCCCCGTTTTAATGCTTTAACTTTGAGGTAGATGAGCATGAAACAAGGCATAGCTGTACTGGCGTTAGCTATTTTGCTTATCCTGGTTAGCGGCAGCGTCACCTTGGCTGCACCCGAGAAACAAGGGCGGGTCATCATTCATTACGTCGATTATGGTGAAGATCTGTTTAGAATTGCCGAGCGGTATCGTGTGCCCGTTGAAGTGCTGCTAAGACGTAATGGCTTGACCGATCCGGTGCAAATCTATGTTGGCCTGCCCTTGGTAATACCTGTTGCTTATTCGGGCGGCGCAGATCGACCTGCGGCATCCCCCGGTCTTCGCCCTTGCGAAAATTATCAGTGCGCACCGGCTCCGGCGGTTAAGCCCGGTGACTCAGGCATCATTCCAGGACCTACCGTAAAAGCTGCGCCGCCACCCTTTCATCATACGGTAGCCAACGGCGAGACATTGAGCGGTATTGCCGATCGTTACGGTGTCAACTATTTCAAAATCGTTGAGTCGAATAACCTCGCTGATGCGGCCTACATATGGCCAGGCCAACGGTTAGTCATTCCCGGTTATCAACCCCCGCCACCAGAGTTGCCACGTCCGGAGCCTGCCGGCGACCAGGCGATCAATGATCGTGATCACATGGCCAAAGCCGCAGACCCGGAGAATGTCTCACCGATCGGGCCCGAGCAGACGGCTTCCGGTTCAAAAATTTTGCCCAGGGCGGGCCAGCCCGTGACTATCCTGGTCAATGACGGGCATGTTTGGGTTGATGAAGATAGTCACACCGTGGACGACCAGGACGGGATTACCACGCTCGTCGTACGCACGCGTGATGAACCTGGCAAAACAGTCCGCATTCGCAACGGCGGTTTTGAACAGAGAGGCAGTAGTGAATTTATTGTTCCCTATATTGTCCCGGCCGGCTATGAGGTTTGGATAGACGATCCTGAAACTTCCACCAAAAAAGTCTACGTTGAGCTTGAACCGGGTCGGCGAACCTATGTGAATTTTAGCAAGCACATCCGCTTCGAAGGGCAGCGTTCGGCATCGCCGGACGGCTGGGCGCTGGCTTATTGGCAGAATCCCAGCAAGCCTGAAGAGCGACTGGGCGGATGGTCAAATATATTGGTAAAAACGCCGTCCTCGGGCTTGTTGGTGAAAATTGAGAGTGAGGGCGGCGGCTACAAAACCGAATGCCTAACGGGCAGTAAAGGCCCGGGCGCTTGCGATTTTGCCGGCCTTAATGCAGGTCTCTACACGTTTTGGATCGATGGAACAGATTTTTCGATACAAACGTATATGGATGGCAATGCTTACGCGGAGTTTGTATTGAGCCGTCAGCCCCCGGAGCCAAGCAATATTGTGGGGAAAGCTGGTAAAGACAAATAAATTTGGTAAAAAATAATTTTTGTGTCTCAACACGCCAAGGCGCGCACACCTAATTCTGACCATGTGGTGCCTTGGCGTCTTCATTAGGACAGCTCTACTTTTCGATGATTGGGTCGGTTCCAGGGCTCGCCGGCGATCACCCGGCTTTCCCCGAACTGCATTGACATAACATTCAAGAGATGGTAACATAATATCAACTTCAGAATATGTCAACTTAAATAGGACCAAGAAATAGTGTCTCATTACAGCGAACTTGAACGTCTCTTAATCCTTATTCCTGCTTACAATGAACAGGGCGCGATCCGGCGGGTCGTCAGCGAGGTTCGAACCACGGTACCTGGAGCAGACGTACTTGTAGTGGACGACGGGTCTAACGACGACACCGCCCGAGAGGCTATGGCAGCCGGGGCGACTGTGCTACAGCATCCCTTTAATCTGGGCATCGGCGGCGCGGTTCAAACCGGTCTGCGTTTTGCCCAACATGCCGGGTACGATATCGTGGTCCGGATCGATGGCGATGGACAGCATAATCCATCCGACATTCTAGCCATCTATACCACCCTGCAGTCGCACCAGGCCGATGTCGTTATTGGGTCCCGATTTCTGAATCAGAAATCAACGATGCGTATCCCGCTGGTGCGGCGGGTCGGAATCCAAATATTTGCCCTGGTCGTGTCACTATTGACAGGCCGGCGGGCAACCGATACGACCTCCGGTCTTTTTGGTTTAAGTCACCGGGCTGTTTCATTGTTGGTTACTTATATGCCTCAAGATTATCCGGAGGTGGAGAGCCGCGTCATTTGCCACAAAGCGGGTCTTACCACCGTGGAACTACCGGTGGACATGCAAACACGCGTGTCGGGTGTAAGTTCTATCAATGCCTGGTGTTCCATTT
This sequence comes from Anaerolineae bacterium, assembly GCA_041576335.1. GTDB lineage: Bacteria > Chloroflexota > Anaerolineae > 4572-78 > J111 > JANQQF01. The sequence goes on from JBFGLD010000062.1 coordinate 7,532, forward strand.
ATTATGCATTCAAGGTGTCGGTGGCGGTGTTGGTCACCGCCTTTAAAGATATTCCTGTATTGCCCACGGAGATGCCCAATGCCTATACCCATCGAGCAGCGAGTGACAGCTATCACACTCAGCCTTATCTTGTTGCTAGTGACGGTTCAGCTGATACGCAAACATCGACTTCGTGAAGAGTATGCCCTGGTTTGGTTTGCCGCAAGCGTCGTCATCGTTATATTGTCTACGTTTGGCGGCCTGGTTACGTTTCTGGCTGCATCCTTTGACGTCACCTACGCGCCGACGCTCATTTTAGTACTGGGACTAATGTTCGCCTTAGTTGTGCTGCTGTCACAGAGCGTGGTGCTTTCGACGCAGGCCAAGTGCATTCGGGATTTAGCCCAGAACGTGACCCTTTTGGAATGGCGACTGCGCCAGTTCGAACACGAGCCGCAAGATGCCGGATCTGGGAGCAACGGTTCCGGCCAGAGCAATCAAGTCGAAGCAAGCAAGCCGAGAAGGACAATCTCAATAACGCCACCGAGGACACCTGATTTATGATGACATCGCAGCCTAGCTCTGACCCATTACGGCGATTTGGAAAAATATTGGTTGTTGGTCTCGATGGTGCAACATTGGATTTAATTAAACCATGGGCGGCTGAGGGCTTTTTGCCGACGTTAAACCGCTTAATGCGCGATGGTGCCCACGGTGTGCTGCGCAGCACGCTGCCGCCGATGACTGCTCCCGCTTGGACCTCCTTTGCCACGGGAACCAACCCGGGCCGGCACGGACTCTACGATTGGGTTTCTCGGGAGCCGGGGAGCTATCGCTTTTCACCGGTTACTGCACTCGATAGTCAAGCGCCAACTATTTATTCCCTCTTAAGCCAGGCAGGGCGGCGAATTTGCGCCCTTAATGTCCCTATGACCTACCCGGCTGTCCCGGTTAATGGGGTTATGGTCTCCGGAATGCCGGCCCCAACCGTACAGAGTGGGATTACCTACCCCGGCGAACTTTATGAAGAAATTCTGCAATCCGTCGGCGACTATATCCTTTATCCGGATCCGGGCCAGGCCTATTCCGACTCTGGGGTCGACTCCTTTCTTAAACGCCTGTATCGCTGCACTACCTTACGGATCCAAACGTTTGATTACCTACGGCGGCGTGAAGCCTGGGATTTCGCCATGGTGGTATTTAACGGGACGGATACCATCTGCCACGCCCTATGGAAATATATGGATCGAGAACATCCACTGCACGATTCTCGTGGCCACAGCAAATTTGGCCGGGCCATTCGCGACTTTTACCAATTTATCGACAGTTACCTGGCCACAATTGTCGATACACTCGACGACGATACCAGCCTGATGATCATGTCGGATCACGGCTTCGGACCCTTTCACAAATTCATCCACGTTAATAATTGGCTGATCCGGGAAGGGCTGATGCGCGTGCAAGCGGATTTTCGCTCGCGCTCAAAGCATGCTCTCTTTCGGCTGGGCTTTACGCCGATGAACGCTTACAATATCCTGATGCGGCTCGGCCTGGGCGCGCTCAAACGAGAAGTCGTGCGTGGTCAAGGCCAAGGCCTGCTGAAGACGCTTTTTCTGTCATTTGCAGACATAGATTGGCCTCAAACCAAGGCATACTCATTAGGCAATGTTGGCCAGATTCGGATCAACATGGCCGGGCGTGAACCGCTTGGCTGTGTCCAACCGGGAGCTGAATATGAAGCAGTTCGGGAGCGAATCATGGCTCGGCTGGCCGAGTTACGTGACCCTGAAACCGGTGAAAAAGTTGTCGAAGCCGCCTACCGGCGTGAGGAAATTTACAGCGGTGACCAAATTGAACACGCTGCGGACATCGTTTTTATTCCCCGGCGGCTGGAGTATTTTGGGTTTGGCGAGTATGAATTTGGAAGTCACAAGGTTATTGAAGCGATGCAGCGGGGGATTTCAGGCACACATCGCCTTAATGGTACGTTTTTGGCCTACGGTGCGGCTATCCAGGCGGGCCTTACCGTCGAGGGGGCTCGCATCACCGATTTGGCCCCGACCATTCTATATCTGATGGGTGTACCAATCCCTGACCATATGGACGGTCGCGTACTCCGCGAGCTAATTCAACCTGACTTCCAGCCGGTGCAGTCAGCCGGAGAGTACGGCTCATGGGCCGAGTCGAGCAGTGGTGGAGAAAATGGGTTAACGGCAGAAGAGAAGCAAATCCTCACCGAGCGGCTGCGCAGCCTGGGCTATGTGGGGTAATTGGCCGGCATAATGCAGCTATTGAACGCATTTTCCGTTGATCTGGAAGAGTGGTTTCAGGGTTTGACGAGTACCAATCCGCTCGTCGACCGGTGGCCATACTTTGAGAGCCGGGTGGTGCCGGCTACCGGACTGCTGCTGAATATTCTACGTAGTCACAAGGTTCAAGCCACCTTTTTTGTGTTGGGTTACGTGGCCGACCAATACCCAAGTTTGATTGAGCAGATAGCAGCAGAGGGGCACGAAATAGGTGTGCACGGCTATTTTCACCGTTTCCTGTTTAATCTGACCCCGGATGAGTATGCCCGGGAATTGGAGCAGAGCATAAACGCAGTTAAGCGAATTACCAACCAGCTGCCGGCCGGACATCGCGCACCATATTTTTCGGTCAACGCCCGTACGCCCTGGTTGTTCGACGTGCTGCAAAGCCAGGAAATTCGCTACGACAGCAGCTTTTTCCCCACCCGGAACATGCTCTATGGCTTCCCGAACGCCCCGCGCTTTCCCCATCACCCTGAAGGACGGAGTTTAGTGGAGTTTCCTGTAAGTACGGTTCGCGCGGCCGGTATCAATTGGCCGATTGCAGGCGGGTTTTACCTTCGTGCCTTGCCGTATGGCTTCATTCGCTGGGGAATTACTCGGCTCAATCAACAGGGGCAGCCGGCAATTATGTATTTACACCCATGGGAGCTTGATCTCGAACAGAATTACAACCGGGTCACCTTGCGGGAGCGGATAACTCACTACCACGGGCGTCGCCACCTGGCCGAAAAGCTGCACCGTTTATTTACCGATTTTCGCTTTGGTTCATTGGGCAACTTGCTCGAGCAAGAGTATGTCAAGCCGGCGAATGGCAGCACCTTGGCCAAGAATTTTTTGGCCTGAGTTGAAAAATGCGAAAAATTGAACAATTGACGACGATTACAGAATTGACCGACCAAAATCGCGCCGCATGGGACGCGTATGTTATGCAAGCGCCGCACGGCTTGCCGCAGCATCTTTCAGGCTGGCGGGATGTTCTCCACAAGGCGAACGGTTATGAAACACATTATCTGCTGGCGAGAGAGGGACAGCAGATAGTCGGGGTGCTGCCGCTGTTTGTGGTTCGTAGCGTCCTACTTGGCAAGACAGCCGCGACGATGCCCGGCGGACTATGTGCCGACTCAGGCGCGGTGGCTGCAGAGCTGATTGCGCACGGACAACAGCTTGCCCGGCAAGCCAAAGCCAAACGGTTTGTTCTGCACGATACGCGCCAGGTGTGGCCGGCCGATCTGCAAACCAGCAGCCACCATGTGCATTGGATTATGCAGATCGAGGCGGAGGTTGAGGCTATGTGGAAACAGCTGGACACCAATATCCGCCGCCAGGTGCGTATCGCCCGACGAAACAATTTAAGCGTTGAAATTGATCGAACCGGACAGCAGCTGGGAGCATTTTACGACGTTTTTAGCCGATTTACCCACCAGCTTGGCACGCCGGTCTTTGGACGCAATTTTTTGGAGCAGGTCATTGAAGCTTTTCCGGATAGGTTTAACATTGCTTTGGTCTATAAGGAGCAGCAGCCCATTGGGGCCTACTTTCAATTTCAAATGGGAGCTACAATGTACGGCACCTGGGGTGCCAGCCTGCGGGAATATTTAAGTCTGCGTCCGGCCTACCTGGCCCATTGGGAGATTCTAAGCGATGCCTGCCTGAACGGGTATCGCTGCCTTGATATGGGGCGCAGTCCATCCGGTTCAAACGCAGCCAAATATAAAGGGCAGTGGGGGGGTGTCTCAAAACCCGTTTTTCAGCAGACAGCCGGCCTCGGTAATGGTCGCGCTGCCACAAGTATTGCCGACCGAGCCCAATCTGACGGAAGATTTCAACTCGTGATGCGAATATGGCCTAAATTGCCTTTTCCGGTCGCTCAATATTTGGGGCCTAAATTGCGCCGTCACGTGCCATTTGCCTAATAAAAATTATCGATGTGAGTCCTGATATCCAATGCGAAAAGTCA
>JBFGLD010000063.1:0-11767 GCA_041576335.1 Anaerolineae bacterium
CGAGCGTAACCCTGCCCACCCTACCGGAGCTGCCGGCAGATGCCCCCCGAATTGTGATCGTCGACTCCGGCATTGCCGCTGATCATCCGTTATTCAGCGATGGCTTAGGCCGGACTATCGTTGGCCGCCAACTTAATTTTTTGCCCGGCTCGGTCGAGCCGCCGAATTTAACCACCGACGAGATCGACCCAGGCCACGGCACGGCGGTCGCCAGCATCGCCGCTTACGGTTCACTTACGCCGCTCAGTCTCAACAAAAATGTAGAGCCTCCCGTATGTTGGATCGAAAACGCCAAGATTTTGCTACCGGCGGCAAAGCTTGACCCTGAACTGCCGGCTTATCAGCCCCAGCTTCACCCAGGCCAGTTTGCCAAAGCGCTGATGCGTGCAGTAGTGGCTGCCTTTCACGAACCGCTGCCGCAGCAGTGTAAAATTTTTAACCTTTCCATCGGGAGCGTAGCCCACCCACGCCAGACGATCTCGAATTGGGCCGAGGAATTGGATAACCTAGCGGCTCAGCACGATCTTCTATTTGTCGTCGCTGCCGGTAATTTATCCGCCGCCAACATTTTGAGGCTGACAAAGACGGCAGGTGATTATCCGGATTATTTGCTTCATCCTGAAGTCCGTTTTCTCAATCCCGGTCAGGCCCATACGGCCTTAACCGTCGGCGCAATAAGCGCTGAGCCCATTGTGCCGGCTGCTCCTTGGAGTCGGGAGCGGTTCTTGGCTCCACCGGAGCACCCGGCTCCCTTTACCCGCACTGGTTTGTCCTATCCCGGCGGCGTTGTCAAGCCGGAGGTTGTCGAGATCGGCGGCAATTTCAGGCGCAGTGATCTGATCTCGTCTCCAGAAGTGGCCGTGTTAGTAGCTGACCGCAACTTTGCGACCGGGGCAGCAGCGCAGCCGCTTGGCTTTCACTGTGGTACGGGCCTGGCCGCAGCCAAGGTAACCCACCTGGCCGGACGGATCCAGGCCCAGTATCCGAGTGCCAGCGCCAACTTGATTCGAGCCTTAATCGTCAATTCGGCCGAATGGCCGGCTGCCTTGGTCGAGACGATAGCCACCACCGGCCAGCAAACGCTGTCCGCAACAGAGCGCCGGGCGATTGTGCGCTTTTGCGGCTATGGCCTGCCCCAGGCCAACCGGGCCCTGTCGTCCAACACCCGCTGTATGGTCTTTTTGGCCGAGGATGCATTTACCTGGGCGCTGCCAGATCGTAATGCATCGGGACGGTACGCAGCCAAAGTCTCCTTCTACGCAATTCGTTTCGAGCCGGATGATTTATTTCGCCTGCCTCCCGCCACCCGGGTGCGCGTGAGCATTACCCTGGCCTACAACCCGCCGGTGCGTAAAACACAGCGCCGCCGCTACCAAGCCGTCGATCTGCGCTGGGAGTTGAAGCGGCAAGAGGAAAGTTCAGAGGATTTTCAGGCTCGTTGGATGGCCGAGGCCGAAGGCGGCCAGGACGAGGCGCGGGTTGAGGTCGAAACGCTGCCGTCTCGCCCCTGGCCGTGGCAATTGAAGCCGGTGCTTAACCCCGGTAGCCGGGCGCGCAAAGGCACACTTATCCGCGATTGGTTCGAGGTGTACGCCCATGAGCTGCCGCAAACCATGGAGATTGTGGTTTTGGCCTTGGTTGCACCGTGGCGCCGGCCACCGGAGCCGCTAACACAACCATTTGCCCTGGTCGCTTCGGTTGAGGCGCTTGACCAGGCCGTGCCCATTTACGACGCCGTCCGGGTCCGGGCCGACGAGATGAGGGCCAGTTAGCCTGTGGCTTTATCGGGCCAACTTTGACACGCGGCTTCAATTGTTGTAATATTTTGGCGAGCATTATTTGAATTTGGGCCGGTGGCGGAATGGCAGACGCAGGGGACTTAAAATCCCCCGAGGCTTTAAACCTCGTGTGGGTTCGACTCCCACCCGGCCCATTTTATGTAAACAAAGCGCTTGATCACTCGGTTGATGAGTGTCTTTCGTTTTCCTCTGTAAACTGGCGTTGTCAATCAAATACAATAACATTTCGTAAGGCATTACCCTGTTTCACGGCGGCAATGGCCTCATTGATCTCCTCCAAACGGTACCGGGTTGTAATCAACTCATCCAGCTTTAACCGGCCCTGCTCATAAAGCGCCACCAGTTTCGGCACATCCACTTGCAGCCGGGCGGAACCCATTTTGCTGCCCAAAATACGCTGGCTGTTGTCGGCAAGATCAACAACCTCAATGGCTGCCTTAACCCCGGAAGCGGGCATGCCGACGATGACCAAAGTGCCGGCCCGCCGCATTAGCCTTATGCCTTGCTCAATCGCTTTCTCGTTACCTACCGTGACGAATACATAATCCGCCCCACGTCCCTGTGTCAACGAATGGACCATTTCTTGCACGTTTTTCTCGGTTGGATTGACCGTATGGGTGGCGCCAAATGCGCTGGCGGCTTCCAGTTTACTGTTGACAAGATCAACCGCGATGATTAACTGTGCCCCGGATAGGTGCGCCCCCTGAACGCTGTTCAATCCGACCCCACCTGTGCCGATGATCACCACATTACTACCAGCGGAGATTTGGGCCGTATTGACCACAGCTCCCAAGCCGGTAATAACCCCACAAGCCAGCAGCGAGGCGCTGTCCAACGGCATCTCTTTGGGGATTTGCGCAACCTGTGATTCGTCTACAATCACAAATTCTGCAAAAGCAGCCGTACGAAGACCCTGGCGGATGGATCGGCCGTCTTTGGTGTGGAGCCGGCTTTTACTGTCCAGCGCAAATTTGGCTTCGCACAGATTGGGATGAGCCTGGGCGCAAAAGTAGCAGCGGCCACAGGAGCGGATAAGGGAAACCACAACGTGATCTCCCGGCCTGGCCTGGCTGACATGAGGACCGACTTCTTCGACAACCCCGGCAGCCTCGTGCCCCAACACCGTTGGCAACGGTCCACCCCAGGCGCCTTCCATGTAATGGATATCGCTATGGCAAATAGCGCAGGCGGCCAACTCCACGCTGATCTCCCCGGCCTGGGGCGGATCAAGCTCGATCTCTTCGACGACAAGCGGCTTGCCGAACTCATAACATACGGCTGCTTTCATACATTTTCCTCCTAACCCGAATATGCCGGACCCACAAAGTTTTCCGACAGGTTTTACAGGATTTTTGGATAGATCTTTTTTTGCTCAAAACCGCACTGGCGGTCTTCAAGTGCAAAACGCCTAAGAAATAAGAACTTAAATTTGTTGGCGCGCGAAGTCTGAATACAATCTTGGTAGCGCATAAGCCTCAAATTTGACAACTATTCTAAATTTGTTAAAGCTGCGGCGTCTCTTTTGGTTCGTTTGCGTTTACGGAACGTGGGGCAGCGTCAACCCTTGTTTGTGGCTACCGCCCATTATACCTGGTTCGGCAACAAACGGGAAAGAACGGAGGGCATCAATCCCCCCATCGACCAGGCTCAAAAGACCGTTGAGGCATTGGACAAAATAGAGCCTGCATCTGGAGGTGCATATCATGTCCTTACTAACAACAACGATTGGCGCTTACCCCAAACCGGCCTACGTTCCGACACCGGACTGGTTTAGAGAGGGGGGCACAGGGATTTCAAACCCAACTGAAGCTTACCAGAAATATTTAGCCAACCCGCCGGATAACATCGAAGAAATTCTAGATCGGGGCACCCACGAAGTCGTTAACGACCAGGTAAATGCCGGCATCGACATTCCTACCGACGGTGAGGTGCGGCGGGAAAATTACATCCATTACCACTGCCGCCACATTGCCGGCATTGACTTCACAAACTTAACCCGAAAAGTTTCGCGACAAGGGGCCTGGGTGGCCAACCTGCCAACCGTCACCGGGCCGCTCAAAGCCCGCGACCATTTCCTGCCCCGCGACTATCGCATCGCTCAGGCCGCCACTGACCGCCCGGTCAAAATTACCGTACCCGGCCCGATGACGATTACCGACTCCATTGCCGGTGCGTACTATAACGACGATAAGCGTTTGGCGGCTGCCCTGGCCGCCGCGCTCAACGAGGAAATTCTGGCCCTGGCCGAAGCCGGCTGCACCTGGATTCAGGTCGACGAGCCGGTCTTTGCCCGTAAACCGGACCAGGCTCTGGATTATGGCTTTGAAAACCTGGAACGCTGTTTTCAGGGAGTGCCGGACTATGTAACCCGGGCCGTCCATATGTGCTGCGGCTATCCCGATTACCTGGACCAGGAAGATTTTCAAAAGGCCGACCATATGGCTTACTTTCAGCTGGCCGATGCCATCGAGGACTCAAGCATCGGGGCCATCTCGCTTGAAGATGCCCATCGCCACAATGACTTGTCGTTGTTGGAACATTTCAAAACGACCACGGTGATGTTCGGAGTCATTGCCATTGCCAAATCCCGCATCGAGCCGGTTGAGGAAATCACCAATCGTCTGAATGCGGCCCTGGAACACATCGACGCGGAACGCTTGATTGCCGCCCCGGACTGCGGCCTGGGTTTTCTTAACAGAGAGCTGGCTGTGGCCAAGCTGACCAATATGGTTACGGCTGCAAAAGCGGTGAGTTAAAATAATTTAACTAAAATATGGGGCGCGAATTTTACGGTATATGCAGATAAAAATAGAAAAATAAAAGAACAGGAGATAATTTAATGATAATTGAAACCCCGCTATCACTATGTATTATTAATGGCTACCCCAAACCCAACCGAGACGTCCTGGCTGCATCCAATGTTACTTAGGCGCATGATTTGTATTTGAATTTTCTAAAAAATATGATTCCCAACGGCAACTTAGATATTCTCTATGTGGCCGATTTGGATGTCAGCCTGCGGGAAGGGACCTCGCTTCAATCTTTTGATGGCTACATCTGGACCGGCTCAAATCTGACCTTGTACCACGATGTACCCGAAGTCACCCGCCAGATTGAACTGTCGCGAGCCATCTATGAAGCCGGCATACCCCAGTTTGGCAGTTGTTGGGGGGTGCAAATGGCCGCTATGGCCGCCGGGGGCGAATTCTGGGGCACCCAATATCATCCGGAATTCACCTTGTACGAGATGGCCCGATTGCTTATTGCCTGAAAAGCGCCCCTCGCCAAAGAAGGCTTCTTCGATGAAGAAAGCGAGGTAGAAGCCCTGGTGGACAAGATGATCGCGCTTTCAAAAGAGCCTGAAAATAGCGATCTGCGACAGGAGCTTAACGTTAATGACGACATTCTAAGCGACAAAATTCGTCAAGCGGAAGTTGAAAATTGGCTTAAATTCCTGGTCATTCCTTCGATGAATAAGTAGTGCCCACTCAGCCGGGTTACCCGGCAAAAGCACACAATTTTGGAAACTTTGTAAGGGCGTAGTATGCTGCTTGGCGTTCATATTTTTCTAACAGCGGAGATGAACAATGAAAGGGTCTCTGTAATGGGCACAAAGACAAAGATTGTAGGCTGGAAAGATAAGATCCTCTTTACACCCGGTCCATTGACCACCAGCCGTCTGGTTAAACAAGCTATGCTGCGTGACCTCGGCTCGCGGGATTTTGATTTTATTCAACTGGTGCGGGAAATTCGCCGTCAACTTTTAGAAGTAGGCCAGGTAGCCGACCAGGGCTACGAAACCATCATAATGCAAGGCAGCGGCACCTTTGGCATCGAAGCCGTTATTTCATCCGTTACACCGCCCGACGGCAAATGGTTGGTCATTATCAACGGCGCTTATGGCCGCCGCATCGACCACATTGCCAATATCTTAAAAATCGATACCATCCCTTTAACTTACGATGAAGACCGTAAACCTGACCTGAAAGAAATCGAGGCGGCGCTGTCCGGGAACGCTTCAATCACCAACGTCGCCGTGGTTCACTGCGAAACAACGACTGGCATCATCAACCCGGTTGAGGAGATTGGGGCCATTGTCAAAAAATTTGGCAAACACTATTTTGTCGACGCCATGAGCAGCTTTGGCGCGGTTCCACTCAATCTGGCCCTCGGCCAGATTGATTACCTGGTCTCATCTGCCAACAAATGTATCGAGGGGGTGCCCGGCTTCAACTTTATCATAGCCCGGCGCGACGCGCTGCTGGCCACAGAAGGTTATGCCCGCAGCGTCAGTTTAGACCTACTGGCCCAACTCCAAGGTTTGGAGGCAAACGGCCAGTTTCGCTTTACGCCACCTACGCATGCTCTACTCGCTTTTGCCCAGGCTTTGGAAGAGTTGAACGCCGAGGGCGGCGTGGCCGGGCGGGGTGCCCGCTATAAACGCAATTATGAAACGCTCATTGCCGGTATGCGTAAGATGGGTTTTGAGGAGTATTTAGCTCCGGAAGATCAGGGCTACATCATTACCTCATTTCGTTACCCCACCCACCCCAACTTCGACTTCGACCAATTTTACGAGCGTTTAAACGATAAGGATTTTGTCATCTACCCCGGCAAAGTCAGCAACGCCGACTGCTTCCGCATCGGCAATATTGGCCGGATATTTGAGTCTGATGTGCGGGGCTTACTGGCCGCCATTGAAGAAACGTTGGCGGAGATGGGGATTGAGTTGTGAGTAAATCGGCTGCCCGTTCCTGGAACGTATTTCCCGGTGGCTCTTTAGGTGAATATAATTTACCGCAAGACCTATCCATTATCCTGACCCACGGCAAAGGGTCAAAAGTTTACGACACCCTGGGCCGGGAATATATTGATCTGACGATGGGTTGGGGTTCGGTGATGCTGGGGCACGCCCATGCCGGCATTGCGGAAGCGGTTAAGAAACAGGTTGACCTGGGTTCAAATTTTGCCTATGTCTCTCAACCCGCCCTGGAATTGGCCGAAACAATGATTGAGGCCATCCCCTGCGCCGAGAAGGTGCGTTTCTGCGCTTCCGGCACCGAGGCCACGATGTATGCCGTGCGTTTTGCGCGTGCCTTCACCGGACGCAGCAAAATCATCAAATTTGAAGGTGCTTACCATGGAGCCAATGAAATAGGCACGCTGAGTCTTTTTCCGCAGAAGTCACTCGACTTCCCCAAGGCCGAGCCGACCTCGGCCGGTTTTCTTAAAGCTGTTCACGAGAATACACTCATTACGCCCTACAACGACCTAAAAACCACCAGCCGCATTATCCGTGAAAATGTACCGGGCGGTGCAGCAGTCATTGTAGAGCCTCTGCATCGCTGCACCACACCGGAATCAGACTTTTTGGAGGGGCTGCGGCATGTTACTGAAAAGAATGATATCCTCTTGATTTTTGATGAGGTGGTAACCGGCTTTCGATTGGCTTACGGCGGGGCGCAAGAGTATTACGGGGTTACGCCAGATTTGGCGGCTTACGGCAAAGGGCTGGGCGGGGGCTATCCCATTGGGGCTATCGCCGGGCGGACCGATATTTTGGATCTGTGTACCGAGGCGGACCTGGGACAAGACCGGTACGTTTGGTTTGCGTCGTCGGTGGGGGGTAATCCCATCACCGCCTCGGCTGCTCTGGCTACCCTCAAGAAGATGCGCCAACCCGGCATCTACCAGCGTTTCTTCGCCATCGGCGAAAAGCTGGGCCAGGGATTCCGGGCCATTTTTGAAGACCTCGACATAAAGGCCCAGGTTCTGGGTGACGGCCCCTTATGCGCCGTCTCATTTACAGATAAGCCGGTGGTTGATTATCGCACCGCTTTTCAGGCAGATGGCCTTAAGGCCAGAAAGTTTAGCCTGGGATTGTTTGCCCATGGTATCTTTCTCAATCCGATGTCAACCAAACTGTATCTCTCTCTGGCCCACGCCAAGGAAGACATTGCTCGGATTCACGATATTGCTTTTGCAGTATTGAAAGAGATTTAGAGATTACCGAGTGCGTGTTAAAGCTGAACAGCTACAGTCTACATACAATAAAACTATGTTTAGGCAAAAAGGAGTCTAAAAATGGAATTTGTATTTCAACGATCTTATCGAGGTCCGCTGAAAGGCATTCTTCTCGACTGGGCCGGCACCACGATGGATTACGGCTGCTATGCCCCGGCCGTGGTCTTTATCGACGTGTACAAACGCAAAGGCGTGCCCATCACCATAGCAGAAGCCCGAGCCCCAATGGGTGCTCACAAAAAGGTCCACATCCGCAAAATTTCGCAAATCGAGTCTGTGGCCCAACGCTGGCAGGAAGAGCACGGGTGCAAAACCACCGAGGAAGATGTCGAGGCGATGTTTGAAGATTTTGTGCCCCGGCAGCTGGAAGTCCTGGCCGACTATGCAGACCTTATCCCCGGTACCGTTGAGGCCGTAGCCGACTTTCGCAAACGCGGGTTAAAAATTGGCTCGACCACCGGCTACATGCGCAGCATGATGGACATTCTGCTAGAAGAAGCCAGAAACCGAGGCTACGAACCCGACTCGTCCGTTTGTGCTTCCGAGGTGCCCGCCGGCCGGCCGGACCCGTGGATGTGCGTTCAAAACGCGATGATATTGGGCATTTACCCCTTTGAGGCAATGGTTAAAGTTGATGACACGCTGCCCGGTATTGAAGAAGGTCTAAATGCGGGCATGTGGACCATCGGCCTGGCCAAAACCGGAAATGAGATTGGCCTGAATGAGGAAGAAATCGACAATTTGGAGCCGGATGTTTTGCAAGCCAAGCTAGACCGGGCCTACAATCGTATGTGGCACAGCGGCGCTCATTACGTAGTAGACGGTATCTGGGATTTGCCGGCTGTGCTGGACGATATTAATGCCCGCTTAGCTAGAGGCGAAAGACCATAGCCACCATTTTTTTATGACCAAACAAGAAGATATTCTCATTATCGGCGGTGGTGTTATTGGAGCCTGCGCAGCCTACTATCTGGCTGCGCAGGGTCAATCGGTGACGCTGGTCGAAAAGGGCGATATTTGCGCGGGCAGTTCGTACGGTAACGTCGGCTGGATTGCCAACGGTCACGCCATCCCCCTGGCCGCGCCCGGCGTTTTAACACAGGGGCTGAAGTGGCTGCTGGATGCCGGCAGTCCTTTTTATATTAAGCCACGCCTTGACCTTGACCTTGTACGGTGGCTGTGGCAGTTTCAGGCGGCTTGTAACAAGAAACAGATGTATCAAGCCATTCCGGTACTGCTAGCCCTCGGGCAGAGCAGTTTGGCCCTGTTTGAAGAATTGATCGCCAGCGAGGATTTAGAATTTGGCTATGAACGCAATGGGTTGTTGCATCTTTTTAACAGCCGACACAGCTTTGAAAAGGGGATTAAGGAAGCTGTTCTACTCAGGGAATTCGGGGTAACCTCTGTTGAGCTTGACCGGGCCGGCGTGCTGCAGATGGAACCCAACATTCTGCCTGCGGTCACCAACGGAATTTTTTACGATGACTACGCCCATATCATCCCTGACCGCTTTGTAAAAGAAGTCGCTCGCGTGGCCGAGCGCCGGGGCGCGCGCTTGCAAACAAATACAGAGGTTTTAGATTTTGAAACATCCGGCCCGCGAATTTCAGCAGTGGTCACCACGCGGGGCACCTTCAAACCGGAACAGGTGGTGCTGGCTGCCGGAGCCTGGTCATCAATTTTGGCCCGTCACCTAAAATTCAGATTACCCGTTCAACCGGCTAAGGGTTACAGCATTACCGTCAAACGTCCGTCTACCTCTCCAAACCTGCCGCTCTCCCTGACCGAATATAAAGTCGCCGTAACGCCAATGGGCGACATGCTCCGCTTTAGCAGCACAATGGAGTTGGCCGGCTATGATTTTTCAATCAACCAACGGCGCTTGGCTGCCACTCGCCAGGGCATCCGCGCATACCTACCCGGTATGAACGACCTGGAACTGATAGAAATTTGGCGCGGGTATCGGCCTGCTTCGCCGGATGGACTACCAATTATCGGGCGCAGCAATATATTTGAGAATCTCATTCTGGCCACCGGGCACGGGATGCTGGGCATAACCCACGGGCCGGTTACCGGCCAACTGATCTCGCAAATCATTGCCGACGAACCGCCGGCCGTTGATTTGACTTTGCTCAAAGCAGACCGATTTTAATAAGGAGGGCGGCAATGGCGCAATCTAACAACCTTTTCCAATTCAAATCCGAGGGCGACATCAACCTCTCTCCGCATAGGCTGGCCTGGCAAACAAGCCAAATTGATGATCGGGAAACGCGCGCTCTCCTGGAAGAAGATGCGCGTTACTTTCTGCATCAATCGCTTTCAACCCCTTGCCTCAATGCTTTACGCCAGTGCGAAGGCATCTACATCGAGGATTTGCAGGGCCGGCATTATATGGACTTTCACGGCAACAGTGTTCATCAGGTCGGCTTTGCCAACCCGGCTGTCATCGAAGCCATCAAGAATCAGCTTGATGAACTGGCCTTTTGCACCCGGCGTTACACCAATCGTGTCGCCGTAGGCCTGGCGAGAAAGCTGGTCGAACTTGCCCCCGGCAATCTCAATAAAGTACTCTTCTGTCCCGGCGGAACCGGGGCCATTGGCATAGCCCTAAAACTGGCTCGTCTGGCAACGGGTCGACACAAGACCATTTCTATGTGGGACTCCTTTCACGGGGCCTCACTCGATGCCATTTCCATTGGCGGCGAAGCCATTTTTCGCAGTGATGCTGGTCCCCTTCTACCCGGCACCGAACACGTTCCTCCCCCCGACGAATACCGCTGCTTGTGGGATTGCGGAAGTCGCGGCGGCTGCGACCTGAAGTGTGCCCACTACATTGAGTACGTGCTGGAAAAAGAAGGCGATGTGGCCGCCGTCATTGCCGAGCCGGTACGCAGCACGCCTTATGTCCCCCGCAAAGAATATTGGCAAACCATCCGCCAGGCGTGCGACCGGCACGGCACCCTGCTGATTTTTGACGAAATCCCCAATTCTCTGGGGCGCTCCGGAACAATGTTTACCTGTGAGCACTTTGAGGTGGTACCGGACATTTTGGTGTTGGGAAAAGGATTGGGCGGCGGTATCATGCCAATGGCAGCTATCATTGCCCGCGAAAGTTTGGACATCGCCGGTGACCGGGCCTTGGGCCATTATACCCACGAGAAAAACCCGGTTGCCTGTGCGGCTGCCCTGGCTACACTAAATTACATTGAAGAAAATGGACTCGTCGAAAATGCGCGTAAGGTGGGGGCGTATGCCTTGCAGCGGATGCAGGCGATGAGGGCCGAATACGAAGTCATTGGCGACGTGCGGGGCTTGGGCCTATTCTTGGGGATGGAGTTGGTCAAAGACAGAACCGGCAAAGAACGGGCTACCGATGAAGCCGAACGTGTTATGTACAGTGCCTTAAGCAAAGGGTTGAGTTTTAAGCTCACAATGGGCAACATTATCACCCTGGCCCCACCCTTAACTATCACCGAGGCTGAGATGGGCCAGGCCCTAGACATCTTGACCGGCTGTTTGGCCGAGATCAGCGAAAAAAATTAGGTAAGCTTATGAAATCCGAAAGTAGAGACAGTATGTTGGCTGCTCAGTCTATCAACTATCTATCGCCTGATGTACCGCCGAAACTGCCGTGGGGGGAAGTCCCCTTGGTAAAGGCAACCTCAGTAACAGTTCAAAATTAGGGGAAATCTGTACCGCTAAAACCCCCTTGATATGGTTAACCCCGTTTCAATTAACAAAGAACAGGCTCTAAATGCTGAACATCTTTTACAGATGCTTGAGCTTTGAGGGGACAAATGATTGCAGAGTTTGCTGCCCTGCTGACTCCGGAGCAAGTTGAGCGAATTCACGAAGCGTCGCTTGAAATTCTGGAAACTGTTGGCCTGCTGGTACGTCACGAAAAAGCCCGGAAACGTTTGGCTCAACACGGATGCCAGGTCGAC
>JBFGLD010000064.1:0-11574 GCA_041576335.1 Anaerolineae bacterium
CGGAAAAACCCCAACCTACCTCCTTGGCGATGACCGGTACCGGCAGCGCGCGGCAGATCATTTCTGTTTTTCGTAACAGTCCGTCAAAATTTGTGTCGCCTTCAGGCTGAACCGCCTCCTGCAAAGCATTAAAGTGCAAAATCAGGGCGTCGGCTTCAATCATATCGACGGCGCGTTGGCACTGCTCGACCGTATAGCCGTAGTTGAGCTGGACTGCTCCCAAATTGGCTAACAAGATCGTTGATGGTGCGACGCGCCGGACCTGAAACGTGCCGGCCAGCGCGGGGTCTTCGATGGCGGCGCGCTGTGAACCGAGGCCAATGGCGATCCCACTTAGCTCTGCCGCTTCGGCCAGGATGTGATTAATTAGACGCGCCTGCTCTGTGCCGCCTGTCATGGACGAGATCAAAAGTGGCGCCTTGAGCTTTTTGTCCAGAAATGAGATAGACGTATCGACCTGGCCTAAATTGAGCTCGGGTAGGGCCTGGTGCAAAAAATGATATTGTTCCAATCCGGTCGTTAATTGTCGAAAGTTGACATCTTCTTCAAGGTTTATGCGAATATGGTCGGCTTTTCGTTTTTCATGCATTGGACGAAACTTTAAGGCGTGAATGTGGAAGATTGGGTTGAATTGTATCACGACTCCCTCTCTGTGGGTAATTTGAAATCAAAAACAGCGGTCGGCAGACCGGACATCAGGTTAATAAGGCATTGCTCCTTTTGGAATTTTCCGTAACTAATTCATCCACATGGTGTTATCAACCCTTGGCAGTCTGTCGGCCGATGATCAGCCGGTCCGCGTGAAAAATCGTTTTGCTGCATGTGTACATTGACAGTTTTTGCTCGTGTTGGTACAATGCGCCATATTTTTGCCACGTCCGGTGGAATAAAATCAAAATGTTAAATAAGGGGAGCATAAAACAAAATGAATAAAGACGAGCTATTTGCCAAGGTTAAAGAAACAATTATCGAACAACTTGGCGCTAATGAAAGCGACATTACCATGGGAGCCAACTTCCGAGATGATTTGGAGGCCGACTCGCTCGACCTGGTTGAGCTGATTATGGCTTTCGAAGAGGAATTTAGCGTTGAGATTTCCGATGAGGAGGCCCAACAAATCACCACGGTCAACGAGGCTGTAGAGTATCTTCACGCACACGTTTCCTGAGTGCATACACAAGATCTAAAGAGCCCGTACAAAGGCGTTCTGTGTGTCTTTGATTTAGGCCGGTCTTTGCAGTTCCCAACTACTTTTGGCCAGGCAGTTGGTTAGTCGAGATTGGAAAATTACCCGTTACGATCGAAGGTTTGCTGTTTACCGGTACTCCTGAACAGTGGCGAGGCTCGTCCGCTCAGCTCCGTGTTACAGGAAGGACGTCCTCGGCAGCCGGGGCGGCAACTGCTTTGCAGTGATCTGATGACCTGAAATGAGAGACACACGGGCTCCGGTGCGGGCTTTTTGTTTTCACGCGTGTCCCGGTAGAATCAAGCTTTTATAAAAGCTGAGACAAATCGGTTACGAGGATCAGGAATCGTTAAACGAATCATTTTGGATTTCTATTAGTTCCAAACCCCGCATCACGGCGCTAATTGAGGAAACGCTAATTGGTTAGTATAGCCGTCCTGGCGGGCGGCCAAAGTACGCGGATGGGGCAGAATAAGGCCTTTCTCAAAATCGATCAGCATGTGCTTATCGAACGTGTGCTTGCTGCCGTCCGGCCCTTAACCGACGATCTTTTTATTAGCACCAACGCACCTGAAGAATACGAACCGTTTGGTCTACGCCTGGTCGCTGATATCTATCCGGGAAAAGCCGCGCTGGGCGGTATTTACAGCGTCATCGAAGCAGCTCGTAACGAACATGTGCTGGTGGTGGCTTGCGACATGCCCTTCTTAAATCGGCGCCTATTGGCCTACCTTATCGAATTGGCGCCAACGGCCGACGTGATTGCTCCGCTCATAAATCCCCCCCAACCTGAAACAATGCACGCCATTTATAGTAAGACTTGTCTGCCGTCGATTAAAACCCGACTGCAGGCCAACAAATTGCGGATAATTGGCTTTTTTGACGAGGTATTGGTGCGTTATGTTGGCCGGGACGAATTAGCCAAATTTGATCCGAATTTCGATTCGTTTATGAATGTGAATACACCTGCGGATTGGCAAGCGGCAAAAAAAAGGATTGAACGGGTGTCGCCGGACTCCTGAAAGATTTCCCATTAGTCGCCAAAATATTGTCTCGCCGTGATTATGTATCTTCTTAATATTGTGATATAATTTGGCTTTACGAGAGTTGTGGCGATGCACGAAAGACTAAAGCTATTAAACCGTATCAGTGACGAACTGAATAAGGACCTCGATCCGGATAAAATGTTGCGACGGGTGCTTGACCTGACGGTGTCTCACCTCCATGCGAGTACCGGCAGTGTTATGCTTTTTGACCAACACAACCGCGTCTCCACTTTTATCTTACAGCAAGAAGATTTGAGTGATGACCGGGCAAATCGGATTGTCGGAACAGTGTTAACCGAAGGTTTTGCCGGTTGGGTCCTGAAAAATGGCGAGGGTGACGTTATCCGCGATACGCATCAGGATACCCGTTGGGTTATCTATGATGATCAACCCTACGATGTGCGTTCCGTCATCGGTACGCCCCTGCGCCGGCGGCAGCGTGTAATTGGGGTGTTGACCCTGGTTCACGACGAGCCAAATAAATTCAAAGAAGAGGAACTGCCCCTGCTAAACGCCATCGCGGGCCAGGCTGCTATTGCCTTGGAAAATGCCCAACTCTTTCGCGAAACGGAACAGGAGCGAGAAAAGCTGTCGGCAATTATTAACAGCACTCAGGATGGTGTTTTGGTTACAACCCCGGATAATAAAGTAACGCTTTTGAATCCGGCTGCTCAGGAAATACTGGGCGTAAGGGGACAACGCGCCTGGGGTGAAATCGAACTGTCTGAGCTAACGAACAATGCCGAGTTGCTAAAACTATTTGACCCGGACACGCCGACCATTGGCGAAGTCCCGCTGCCCGATGGCCGGATTATGTGGGCCAGCGTAACGGAAGTCCCCGATAGAAACCGGGTTACCGTTCTCCGAGACATCAGCGCCTTCAAGGCTTTGGACAAGTTGAAGCGCGACTTTGTAGCAGCCTTTACGCACGATCTGCGAACTCCCCTGGCCACGGTAAAAGGTTATATTGAACTGGTACGCATGGATGGCCCCTTGACCTCGCGTCAGAAGGAAGATCTGAATGGAGTAGCCCGGGCAGCGAACCAGATGAAGGTGCTGATTGAAGATTTGCTGGAATTGAGCCGTCTGGAGCGGCTGGAAGAATTGACTCGCGAAGAAATCGATCTAAGCGAAGCCGTCGGGGCCAGCGTTAATGCGATGAAACCGCTGGCCAAAACTAAGAGGATCGATTTGGTCTTGGATGCGGCCGCCGGTGAATTATTCATTGAAGGCAATGCCGTGCTGTTTTCCAGGGCTGTGGGCAATCTTATTGACAATGCCATCAAGTTTACACCTGTTGGCGGTGAAGTTCATGTCAAACTTGGCCTAAACGAAGATAAAGCACTCGTCTCCGTTATCGACAATGGGCCGGGAATCCACGCCAAAGATTTGCCGCGAGTATTCGAAAAATTCTTCCGGGCCCGCCCTCAACTCGAGAACGATCTACCCGGCACAGGTTTGGGTCTGGCCATTGTTAAATCGATTGCCGAGCAGCATGGCGGCCAGGTGTGGGTCGAAAGTGAGCCCAACACCGGCAGCGCTTTTACGATAGTACTTCCCCTACTGAAAAACGGCCAAAAAGCAGAATAACGATAAAAAATGAGCTGGTTGACCCATAAACAAGCCTTCCGTCCCTACAGAGGGAAAAGGCTCAAACCTCTTGTGGGCTTTGCTCGCGCCTCTAAAGCCCTTCTTAGGCGGGCGATTTAGGTGTCCCTTCCTTTTTGTTTAGGTCTAACAACGGCGCTTTGAGACCGGTCCTGAATTGATAAGACGCCTTTAATTCCAGATGCCATATGGCATAGAGTGCCAAACCTACCAGCGTAGCCGCAATCGAATAGGCTTCGGCCACGGTAGCCTGGGTCACGAAGATAGCGATTAATCCGAGCGCGCCGCTGATTAAGCTGACCGCCAGGGCTATTGACAGCCCGTCCATCCCCAATCGGGCCATCCGGTGGGTGGTATGATCCACCCCCCCTTGAAAGAAAGATATGCCTCGTCGTGTGCGTGAAATGTACACCAAGATGGTGTCGAAAATGGGCAAGCCCAATACAATAATCGGGACCATCCAGGTTATTTGAATGTCATTTTGGGGAATGCGAATTTTTATGCCTAAAATAGCAATCAGGTAACCTAAGAACAGAGAGCCGGAGTCGCCCATAAAGATAGTGCTTTTGGGCAGCGGTAAATTGTATCGAGCAAAGCCAAGACCAGCCCCCAAGACTGCCGCAGCCAAAATTGATACGAGCCTTTGATCGTTCAGGATCGCAATCAACATAAAAATTGCGCTGGCCGTGGCGCTGGTCATAATGGCAATGCCGTCAGCATTGTCCAAATAATTAATTGAATTCGTGATGAACAAAATCCAACCGACGGTGATAATGAAGTTGAGAATGCCGCTCAAAAGCGGATCGCCGAGCAGGGGAAGTTTGACCTGCACCCCGGCCAGAAAGATGACGATGGCCGGTACAAGTTGGAGCCCCAATTTAAGCCGGGCCGGTAACGCCCGTCGGTCATCCCATAAACCCAGTGCGGCCATAAAGGAAGCGCCGGCCAGAATGCTGGCAAACTCACGCAATTTGAAGATATTACCCACCATAAAAGTGACAATAAAAATAACAGAGACTAACGTTATAACGGCGGCAGCGTAAATGGCCAAACCTCCCATAAGCGCGGTGGGTTCCGTGTGCGCCCGATCGGATTTTGGCAGGGCGATGAACCCCAATTTAACGGCACTTTTCTTGACCAAGGGAGTGCTTACAAAGCTAAATGAAAAAGCCGTCACAATAATAATCATAATAGTCGTCATACGTCTACCCTATTGCCCATTCACTTGCTCAACATCGTAACTTAAAAATTACGGTTGAACAATAGGACTTTCGCCTAAGTGCGTTCCTCAGGTAAAATAAAATACCCTAACGGTAAACGCTAGGGTGTCGTACACTTATTAGTTTAATGGTCCTCGATATTATTATAGACCAGGTCCGGCCAGTTTGGCGAGTTTTTCAGACGTTTCACGCCAGGTGATCTTTGACAACCCTAATTTTTTCCGCAGATGGTCGTGATCCATGCCGTCGCGATAGTCGCGGACAGCCGAGGTCCAACGCAGCATTTCAAACGAAACTTGGTCGGGCAACCCAGCTGCCTCAGAAACATCGGCTAATACATATTCCAGATTTCGAGGAGTACATTCGAATAGGTTCTCTTCAGGCTGGTACTTTTCGCGATATTGATCGAGCGTTGGCAGTAGCTCTTTAGAAAAAGCCAGCTTTCGCTCTTTATGCTGCATGCGAGGGTTGCTGTAACGAATGAGAATAGTTGACTCAGCGCCGGAACGGTCAATGTCACGTAGCGCCAGGCCGACACATTCTGATTTTTTAATACCGGTTTGGAGGATCAAATGAATGAGTAAGAAAGGACGCGGGTCAGGTTTATCCGGATTATTTAATTTGGCCTCGGCCGCATCCAACAATCTTTCAGCTTCTTCATCTGTCAGGTATTGCGGCAGCGGGGTTTTGACTTTGGTGTGGATAATCGCCGCGGCAGGGTCGTGCGGAACGACCCGGGTGCTGGCTAACCAGCCAAAAAAGCTTTTTAGCGTGGTTACGCGCCGAGCGTATGATTTAGGACTGCACGGTACACCTCGATAGTGCAGCAGCCACGTCAAGAAATCATTTAAATCTTTAGTGCCTAGCTTACTAATGACGGCGCTCCCCCCAAAGTATTTTTGCAGAAGCCGCAAGTCACCGGCGAAGGCCTTGATGGTATGCTCCGAAAAACCTTGCCGAAGCATATGGTCGTAATAGGCGCCGGCGGCCACAGCTAGTGATGAATTGGAGTCAATCGACTTGATTTGGGTAATTGGCGGGCCGTATTGTCCTTTGACCCCACGTTGCGGAAACAAAGACGGTTGGTTGTCTGCCATGGGCTTGTCACTTTCTATCATCGCTCATTTGTGCGATTGACATAAACAATTATACTGGTCTTTTGCTGTGGTGTCAAGGTTCTATACGAAAACGGGTGTGTCCAGAATTTTGGACAGACCTTGCGAAAACTGAATAGTTGTAACGGAATTAGAAATTATCAAGGTTTCTATTGAATTTCTAACATATTTGTGCTAAAATCACTTGTGCCAGGGGATGAAACGGCTTCGACAGGGAAGTGGAAGGGTGTAGACTGCGCGCCGAGCTGTTCTAACTCGCTAAACTGGAACAAAACATTAAGTGCCGAAAAAGTACTTGCTACCGGTCGTTCCTACAACGCTCTGCCCCTCGCGGCATAGTATTTGTGGATGACCACTTAATGACCTAAAACTTAGGTCACGCCTGAGCTTCTGCTTAGCCCGAGAGCGGGGGCCGGGCGACAGATAAATCGGGATGCGCGAGTGTCACGCCGATAAATGCTCGCCAAGACTTTTCGGCTGGTTTGGGGGAACTCTGGCGACCGACGAATCCCGAACGAGAATGTGAGTGTCGCCTACGCTCGTAGACGTTTGCAGCCAGCTTTTCTGGACGCGGGTTCGACTCCCGCCATCTCCACTGTTAAGAAACCAAGTGATGGACGGCATACAAGCAAAATTGTATGCCGTTTTCATTTAGCGGTAATACGCGCTTACATTGTCTATGGTAAATACACTCTATCCTGATGCCCCTCGGGTTGCGGTAGGGGCGGTTGTGGTCCACGATGAAAAAGTACTACTTGTGCAGCGCGGGCGAGCACCGGCCCAGGGCCTTTGGGCCATTCCCGGTGGCAGTGTTAACTTGGGCGAAACGCTGCAAGCGGCCGCCGAGCGTGAGGTGCTTGAGGAAACGGGATTGCGTATTAGGGCCGGCAAAATTATCTATGCCTTTGATGCTATTCAACACGACAATGACGGCCGGATTCAATTTCATTATGTGATATTGGATTTAGAAGCTGAGGCTGTAGAACCCATTCACCCGCTCGCCCCGGCTGATGATGCGCGTGATGCTCGCTGGTTCAGTCTACCTGAGTTGAATGCTGACGATTTACCGATATCTGAGACAACCCGGGCTTTGCTCCGAGACGTGATGACAAAATCGTGACCGATCCAAACCAGCCCATAAAATATCGGCTGCGACTTAGGTTTGCCAAAAAAGAGCAGATCAAGTATATCTCCCATCTGGATTTGGCGCTGGCCTGGGAACGAGCCCTGCGCCGGGCCCAAATCCCGCTGGCCTACTCTAAAGGCTTTAACCCCCGCCCCAAAATGCAAGTAGCCTCGGGATTACCGTTGGGCACAATGGGGCGCGATGAGATCCTCGACGTTGTGATTACCCAGCCGGTTCCGCCCGAAGAGGCGTTTGAGCATATCAAAGATAAACTTCCCCCTGGCCTGGTGCTTCGTTCTGTTGAGGAAGTTTCGCTCAAAGCTCCCACCTTGCAACACTTACTTCGCCAGGCTGAGTACCACGTCGTGATAGAAACAGATCTCTCATCCCAAGCATTAGAAAAACGGCTCGAGGCGCTTCTGGCTGCCGACAAAATTATCCAGACTCGCCGGCGAAGAAAACGAGATGAAGAAATCGATCTCCGGCCGTGGATCCACGAACTGGCTCTTGAGTCGGTGGCCGACGGCGAGGCCCACCTGCATATGCGCCTGACGGCGGGGCAGTTTGGCAACCTCCGTCCTGAAGAAGTGCTAAAGGCCTTGGAACTGACCGAAAACTGGCGCCGTATTGAGCGCACCCGGCTCATCTTCGACGAAACTGCGGCGACGGTATAGCCGCCCGCCGGCAAAGTTTTCCCCTTCAATATTCGATTGTCTGACTTCTCATTATTTAATTATTATGTTATAATCTTATGTGAATTTACTTTATGTCATCTTGCTCTAAAAAAATTTGCCGGAGAAAGGACGTTGACGATGAAACATCAATGGTGGCGCTTAGGAGCCATTCTTGCCTTAGTGGTAGCCTTACTATGTATTGGCACGATGAGTACGGACGCGTTGGCCCAATCGCCGGAAGTGGTTTTTGTCACCAATCCCGCTGACGGGGAAACGGTATCGGGTTTAATGACCGTGACGGGTGCGGCCGATTTTCCGGATTTTTTCAAATACGAGGTATTATTGAAAAGTGGTAATCAATTGGCCTGGGTGGCTACCGGTTACGCTCCCGTGATCAACGGGAATCTGGCTCGTTTGGATAGTAGAATCTTCCTTGACGGCACGTATCAGATGGTGATTCGCCAGGTTAGGAGTGACAGCAACTATACCGACTTTCCCGGACCGACCTTTACCATTGAGAATGGCTTAGGCTCACCCCTACCCGTACCTGAAATCGAGTCGAGTTTCCTTTACCCGCCGGCATCAGGAGCGCTGGCCCGGATCAAAAATTGCGCCGGTAGAAACCTTGAGTTTGACTATACCGGCGTTGAAGGATCGTGCAGTGCGGATATGCTCTGGATCATGCCCAAAACCGAAGATAGCCCCATTTGTCCCGCTGTGGATGTGCTGCTCAGGCCGTGTGAATATCGAGGCACCGCTGTGGGAGAAGGGGAGCCAAGGGGCTCGACCTACAGTTTGGTCGTAGAGGCCGGCAAAGTTTACCAATTTGATTATGCCGGTGATGCGCGGCTCTTTATCGGCGAGATTCCGGGTGATGAGCGGGCCGGCACTGACACCGGCGGCTTTAACCAAGGTGATTCTATGCCCGTTCAAGCCCCGCCTGCGGCCAAACAGGCCGCCGGCTCGGTGAGTGCCGCTCAACCAGCCACATCTGCTCGAACAAAAGCCGGTGCGCCCCAACAGGACAGCCTGCTGCCCGTGTCGGGCCAGGGGCACGCTGCTGATATATTGTATACCGGCGTGGCCGGAAGTTTGATCCTATTTCTGATTGTGGGCGGGGTTATAGCGGCTCGCAAGAGAGGTTCTACGTCACAGCTAAAATAACCTGCTAAGAAACAGTTGGTTGGAGGAGATCAACGCCGAGCCAAGAGCTATGATGTAAAAAGGGCAAGTTAAGCGCTTGCCCTTTTTGTATGAAGTCTTGTCTAGCTCGACCCGACCCGCTATACACCAATGACCACAAACTTGGGATTACGCTGTAAGATTTTGGGCAAAAGTTCACGCGAATTTCGACCATCCATATCGGCGATCATGAGGTGGTAAAAGAATACAGGCCAGTAGGAACCGCCGTGCGCGAACATAGGCACACCGGAGCGTTCCTCGCCCTGCTTAGCGTGAAGTATCGCTTCGTGAACGTGCCTGGCCGGAATCTGATCAAACAGCTCTATAATTCGTATTCGCTGTGATTGGCCTAACCGCTCCCAGTCGCCGCGGTCAAAAACCTCTGCCACAGGAGGTTCAGTTTCACCCAACCACGCTTCCAATAATCCATGGATTTGACCAATGATAGCGTAGGTGTGAGCCAGCTCGATTTGTTCTCTGATCCCAAGCATTGCTCGAGTCCTCCTATCCAAGGTGTTCGCACTTTCAATAGGCAGAGCCTGATTATTTTTGACTATAAATTCGCAAATCGGATTCGTCAAGTTCCACGAGGTCCAACGAGTCCCCCCAAGCGGATTGCTTTCAAGTATATCACCGAACAGGGTAGACGGCAACCCTCAGGAGGCTTGATTATGTCAACTATTTATTAAGATTTTTGACGGGAAATGATTATTGTGAAGTATGATTTGACTGTGCTATAATTCTAGATAAACCGCAATCATTGCGACGAGACAGCCCAGACCGAAAAAATAGGTGCGCTGTAGTCCGCACAATTTTTCAAAAAGGTTAGTGCAGAAGCCGAATTCGTTAATTTGGCCGGGGTTTTGCGTATGAGTGACACTACAACCACAACTGAGCCCGAACAGACTCTTAATTTAGAGCGCCAGCAGCAAGCAAAAGTATATGCTCGTACTCAACGACGTCTATCATTGTTAGAATTGGCCCTCGGCGCGCTTTATCTGCTTGCTTTTATTTTGACCGGTCTCTCTCCCTGGCTGCGGAACCAGGTACACAGCCTCACTCAGATCACGTGGTTAAGTGTGCCCTTGTTTGCGATTGGGTTTGGCTTACCTTATTCAATTATCACTGCCCCCATTTCTTATTATAGTGGTTTCGTGTTACCCCATAAATATGGACAATCGACCCAGGGACTGTGGCCCTGGCTAATTGACCAGGTCAAGGCGCTGCTTATTGCTACGATTTTTGGTTTGATCATTTTGGAGATTATTTATTTGTTGTTGAGCCTGGCCCCTCAAACTTGGTGGCTGTGGGTGGCATTGGTTATGTTAATTTTTACGGTGGTGCTGAGCAACCTGGCTCCGGTTTTGATTTTCCCTCTGTTTTTCAAGTTCAAGCCGCTCGACGATGAAGACCTGGTAAATCGGCTCATACGCCTGGCCGAACGGGCGGGAACGCAGGTCAAAGGTGTATATGTTTTTGATATGAGCAGCAAAACGGTCGCCGCCAACGCCGCCTTGATGGGTTTGGGAAATACTCGCCGCATCGTGTTAGGTGATACGTTAACGACGCGCTTCACGGCAGATGAAATCGAGGCCGTGCTGGCCCATGAATTGGGACATCATGTTCACCGAGATCTGGTGACCGGTATAGCTGTTCAATCGGGCTTAACCCTGGCCGGTTTTTGGTTGGCCGACCAGGTCATGCGCTGGGGAATTGCCGTCTTTGGCTACACCGGCCTAACTGACCCGGCCACGCTGCCGCTGCTAATGGTGGCCCTGGCCGTGTTCGGCCTGGTGACCATGCCCCTGGGTAATCTGTGGTCTCGCTGGCGCGAGGTCAAAGCCGACGAGTACGCCCTGAAGATGAGCGGCAATCCGCAAGCCTTCATCAGCGCCATGACCCGCCTGGCCAACCAAAATCTGGCCGATGCCGATCCCCCGGCCTGGGTGGAGTTTCTGCTGCACAGCCATCCCTCGATTAGCAAACGGGTGGCGATGGCTCAGAGCTTCAATGTTGATGAGTAATGGTTAAAATATTTATATTTGTCTAATGCCAGTTTTGCGGCTATCTTTCTATTGTAACGTGTGCAATAGGAGTAACCTATGACGATTTCTGAACCGTAGTTACCAGGCCACCGTCTAAACGCTGGGTCGTCTTATGCGAGCCGGCTGGCTGGTACGTTTGACCGCCGGGCGTTACGTGATTGTCCCCCTTTCATCGGGCCGGCGAGGCCATACCCCAGGCTAATCGCAACGTATGCTCAATGAGTTAGGAAACCGCAAAGTTAAACAGGACGATGGGCCGTTCAGGATCCAACCAGGCCCGGTCATACAGCCGGCGAAGCAGCCCGAATGGTAGAGGTCTATTGTGAAAATCCAGACAACTGAAGCCAACCTGAGCCGATGGATGAAGACACA
>JBFGLD010000065.1:0-11512 GCA_041576335.1 Anaerolineae bacterium
GGGCGGGCGCCAACGGGGAAGATGGGCGACCTGTACCCGTTCGCAAATTGCTTTCATTTCGGGTAGGGCAGCTTCATCATCGGGACCGGCGACCAAAGTAAGTAGGGTGATCCGGTGCCCTAGGGCCGCCACATGTTTGATCCAGTTATAAGGACGCACCCGAATCTTTGAAGGCACGTACGGGCTAATAAAGAGAATTCGCATCTCGCTTTTATCTCTCAGCCAAGGCCATATTGATGAGCCGGCTCAAAACGTGTTTGTTCAATAATGAGGGCAGATCCTGAAGCCATCAAACACAATCTCCTCAGCTGGATGTTCTGGTAATCTGTTTAATTTTACCATAAAGTACGTTTCTGAGGGTATCGAGCCGGTCAATTTGCGAGTTATCGACCGCTGATCGCCGTCTACGACTGATCAACGACTTATAAATACCGTCCCAGGTCCGGCAAGCCTGACGATAGTCATATTTTTCTTCGGCCAGCCGGCGAGCATTCAGGCCGAGCCTGTCAGCGAAAGGGCGGTCGGTCAGCAGGCGCAAAACGGCAGCCGCAAATTTAGTGGGGCTGTCGGCCAAAAGAATGTGTTCATTGTGGCGGACGTCGATTCCTTCGGCCCCCAGGGTCGTGCTAACCATAGGCAGGCCTTGGGCAAGGCCGTTTAGAATTTTGACCCGCATACCGCCGCCCGCTCGTAAAGGAATAACCATCATCGCACTCCGGCGCAGAATGTCGTTGAGGTTGGGCACAAAGCCGGTCACAACAATGTTGGGATCTTGTTCGCCTAAAGACACAACTTCCTGCGGTGGCCGCGCGCCCACGATAACGAAACGTGCTTGAGGCGCTTGAGCCTTAATCAAGGGGAACACTTCGCGACTAAACCAAAGCACGCCGTCAACGTTTGGCGGCCAGTACATCGTGCCGATGTAGACAATATCCGTAGCCCCGGTTTGTCGCTGAACCGGTCGTTCAAGGTCGGTATCAATGGCAATGGGAATAATCGGAATGGTGGCTGCCTGCCCCATTGACTCGCTTAGAGCTGCAACATCTTCCGCTGAAACCGCCGTTACTACGTCAAATTGGCGGCAGACGTTGCCTTCATAGCGGCGCAGCCGGCGCCACTCCCAGTTCAGCAGCAGTCTGTGCAGCCCCCACGGCAGTTGGCGGGCCAGGCGAGCAAAAATTGTCCAAACCGCATTATGCTCATCAAGAACACGTGCCGGCACATTGAGCGGCAGAGCGAATTGGGCCATATTCAATTGATCGGCGTGAACGACATCAAATGGAACTTGTTGGCAAAGTCTGGCCAGCAAGTGATGCATAGCCCGCTGATGATCCCGAGAGATAATAAAGGAACGCCCGGTAAGAAAACTGCTAATCAGGTGCCAACCGTCGCGCCACCGCGAGCGAACCATCGGCACGGTGTGAATTGCTTCGCAATAAGGTCGTAGTGCCTCTGCCTGGGCCACCTCATTCTCGGAGCGGATAAAGGAGACGAGAGTTACCCGGTGCTGCTGCGCCAGGTATTTGAGCAAGTAAAAGGTTTTGACCTTTGGCCCGCTGTCGGGCGGGTAGGGCAAAACCTGGGTAAGCAACAAAATTCGTGACGTCCCCGGCCCATTATAGCTAATTGGCATGACTTGAGACAGGTTATGGGTTGTGATCATAGTAACTCCGAACAAAGTACTGTTTGATAAAATCATGTCCCCTAACGGTTGACGGCGCATTTCAAAGGGAAGCACCAGCCGTCCACCTACCCTAAATGAACTACGATTTGTTCGGGTAAGTGAACGTCCCGATTGCCCGCCCTCTAGAGGCGCAATCGTTCAGAGGGACCGGCTATAAAATGAGCAGGAACCCGTCTGACGTTGTTCCTTAATTATCCTGAGCAATTGTTCGGTTTTACTTCGGTGTATCTCATGGGGTTGTACTAACCATTTCGAGGGGTGTCGATTATTCTCTCAAGAGGACATCGCAGGCGAGCTGCACCTGTTTTAAAATATTTCTAAACATCATATTTGTCTGAGCCTGGGCCCGAACTGTGACAATAACCTTACGCTGAAGCCTGTAGCGGTTGAAAGCGACCGGCCTGGATTTGATGGATTTTTCCGCAATTTCGTGAAGCGGCTGCCACAGTTCCGGCAGGGGATAGCCGAGCGTGGCCAAGTCGGCCGGATCGAGTTGGGCCATAATGTTTTGCATAAAAGTGAGCTTGGCCGAATCTCCGGCCAGTTCTTCGACCCACTTATCCAGCGAACTGGTTGACGGCCGCGTATGTTGTTTTACCCCTAGCGGATCGCCCAGTCCTTTTTCTTTTTGAGCATCGGGCTCCTGTTTGCCGTACTCGATGGTATCTCGCTCAAACGGAACGCCGATATACTCGTAAGTTAGCTTTAGCCAGTGCCCCGGATCCTGAACCAAATCTTCATAACGCACGTGGCTAAAGGGTACGGCCGTTTGGCGCAGGAAATTGGCCAGGGCAGGTACGTAGCGATTAAGCAGCGGGTTATAATTTTGAGCAACCCGGAAGTCGCCGTCGAAAAAAGAATTGGCAAACGACGAAAAGGTGGCCAGCGGATGCCGGGTGAGCACAACATACTTGGCATCGGGAAAAACCCTGGCTATGAAGGGTAATATGAGCGCATAAGCCGGCGTTTTATCGAGGCAAAAATCCTTGCCTTTGTTGGCTAAATAACGCCCGTAAAGCACGTCGCAGTAAGCTCGACAGGCGTCCCAGTAGTCTTGTGCTTGGTTGGGCAACTCTTCAACGAACAAGCGCTGGGCTTCGGCAGCTAAAACGTGATCGTAGGGTGCTTTTTCTACCTTGGCCCAATATCCCAAGTGGGCCAGCGGTGTCAGTAGGTGTGGTTCAGGTCCGCCCTGAATCATTGAATGAGTGGAGAGCATACGCTCAAGTAACGTTGTTCCGGAGCGAGGTGAGCCAATAATAAATAACATTTTTACAGACATTGCCATTCCTTGCTTTTAGATAAAGTGGTTTCGAATAAAGCCGGTATTCCGAACTGTTTCTTGATTCTATCAAGGGACGGATAAGATAGCAACCTCTGAATGCTCATCGAGTTAGTAAAGCACCGAAGCTAAACCGAAATCGCTCTGGCTATAATTGGGTCATCCTTCACAGTAGACATCGGTGAAACTTGAAAATACAAAGTTCGCATCACCGCCTGGGTGTCCATCCTAACACGGCCCAGTCGATCGGAGTTCGCCTCAGGCGAGCGCTGGCTGCAGCTGACTCGTTAATTGGTTGTATCTTTCGCCACTTGAGCTCCGGCGATGCAGACATTTTCAAGCGCAATGGTGCGATCTAACCCCAATGATCCCAATCTTATTTCACTAAAAACTAAAATGGAGTGGGCCTTGAAGAAAAATATTCTTAGTTGGACAATGCGTGGTGTCATTACAATCGCTTTGTTTGCTATCTTATTTACTCGTTTTGTAAATTTCGATCAAGCTGCTGCGGAGTTAATTGGCCTTTCGGCCATATGGTTGTTCGCGGCACTGTTTGTTAAAGGCGGCGCAATTTACGCCTCGATCTGGCGTTGGCAGCTTTTACTGCGCGGACAAGGGTTGATCATTCCCCATCGACATCTGGTCGGCACCTTTTTGATCGGACGTTTTTTCGGGACATTCTTGCCCAGTACAATCGGTCTTGATGCCTATCGGGCCTATGACGTGGCGCGCAGAGCCAATGCGACCACCCAGTCGGTAGCAGTTATTGTGATTGAAAAGATCATCGGTTTCTTTTCTTTGTCGACTCTGGTTCTGGTGACGCTGCCGGCCGGCTTTCGCTTCCTTCCGCCTCAAGTCCTAATCTTTATTTTTGCGGTGTTTTGCGTACCGGTGACCGTTTCTTTTATACTTTTACTGGAACCGCGTCTGATAATGCGCTTTCTGGATATGCCGTTCCCGTTGAAGCATCGCATCGAAGGTAAATTGCGGCAGGCAGCCACAGCGGTGACCATATACCGCTCACAGAAGGGTTTGCTGATGCTAGCCGTGGTGTGCGGTATTCTGGTGCATTTGGGCACGACCTTAATGTATTACTGCACCGCCCGCGCCATTCACGCGTCGGTATCCTTGTATGATATCCTGTTTGTCGGCCCGTTGATGATCGTGGCGACGGTAGGACTGCCATCCATCGGCGGGGAAGGGGTCCGTGAGTTAACCCTGGTGGGGTTGCTGGCACGCGTCGGGGTAGCAGAGAGCAGTGCCTTTGTATTGGGTCACCTGGGTTTTTGGGTGGGCCTGGCCTTGAGTTTAAGCGGAGGCGTTGTTTATCTGCTTCGCCCGGCTTCGTATCAGCCGATCATTCGTTGGGCCCGCCGAGCGTCGGTTCGCACCCCTGAAGTGAGCGAGGTGCGCCCAACGGGCCCGCTGTCCCTGGTTGAGAGCGGTGATTAAGTCCAATACGCTGGAGACCCTATTTGTGGAGGCAATCAGTCTATGAAACGGATTTGGATGAGTTCTGTTGCGGCAGCGACAGGAGGTTTATTGGCCGGAATTCTGTTGGGTATTATCGAAGCGATCAGCCTGTCGATACTCGGCGGAGGTTGGGTTGGTTTCGCCGCCCTATTTTGGTCAATCGCCGCTTACGGCGTTCTGGGATTTTTGGGCGGCCTGGCCCTGGGCTTGGCCGGCAGCGTGCTGTTAGGTCAATGGTTACCACAGCACGCCAATTGGTGGCTGCTGGTGAGCAGCGCCCTAATCCTGTGCGGCCCCGGCCTGATTGTGATGCGATTTCGGCTGGTACGCGACCTGCTTCAGGAACGCGTATCGTTGTTGAGCCTGGAAAGTGTAATCTTGCACGGGGTGTTGGTCTTTGTCTTGGGTGGTCTGTTGGCGATCACCTGGTTGGTGGGACGGCGCTGGTTCGTTGCAGGCAGTGAGCAGCGTGACGCCGCCCGTCCCTCTCCGGAGGCTATGGTCCTCTCCGCTGCCGCTCTCCCGTCTGCTGCTGCCACCGCCGACGGTGCAGATCTTTCTCGGCGCAGATTTCTTAAGGCGTCGCTGGCTGCAGGGTTGGTAACTTTGCCGGCTGCTGCCGCTGCCAGTCGTATGCTTGACCGAAGCCCTTCCTTTGCTGCCGTACACCTCAGCGACCGCATGAACGCCGCGCTGCGGGACAAACCCAACGTCATCGTGATTGTGGCCGATACCTTACGGGCCGATCATCTGGGTGCATACGGTTATGCCAAAGCGGTTACGCCGCAACTGGATGATTTCGCTGCCCACAGCACTCGTTTCGCGAACATGTTCTCTCAGGCAGCCTGGACCAAACCGTCTATGGCTACACTGCTTACAGCGCTCTATCCCTCCACTCATACGGCCCGTTATAAGACCAGTGCCTTACCGGCCAACGTCGTCACCTTGCCGGAAGTTCTGCAATCGCGGGGTTACGTGACGGGTGGCTTTGCCAATAATGTTAATATTGCTCCATTTTTTAACTTTCATCAGGGCTACACGGATTACGAATTTTTGGAACCGGATTATCTGTTTGGGGCCTCGGAGGCGAGCTCACAGCTTACTATTTACCAGACGGCGCGCATGCTCAACGAGCGCTTCTTAACGGCAGGTAAAAACGTTCATAACTTTTACCAACCCGCCGACGTGGTCAACGAGCGGGCGCTCGGCTGGCTTCAGGCTCGGCGTGATAACCGGTTCTTCCTGTTCTTGCATTACATGGAGCCGCACGATCCTTACTTTGAGCACCCCTTTAACCATTACGGCATCGCGCGCGTTAGCACGCCGAATCCGCCGCCTGAACTGGCCCCTGAGATGATCCGGCTATACGATCAGGAAATTACCTACATGGATCAACATTTGGGCGAATTGTTTAGCTGGCTCAAGAAGCAGGGTCTGTACGACGAAACCCTGATCGTTTTTACGGCAGACCATGGCGAGGAATTTTACGAGCACGGCGGCTGGTGGCACGGCTTAACCTTGTATGATGAGCAGATTCACGTGCCGCTCCTTATTAAAATGCCTGGACAAACCACCGGTACGGTGGACGCCGACCTGGCTCGGACGTTAGATATTGCGCCGACCGTTTTGCGGGCGGTCGGCTTTGATAAGCCCGAGACTATGCAGGGCGTTGATCTACGGGGTGATCCTGAAAAGCGCCCCAAGTTCGTTTTTGCCGAAGAAGATCATCAAGGCAACGTCCTGCGGGCCGGGCGTAACGCGAACTGGAAGGTTATGGAAGCAAACGCCGGCAATCCTCGCGGCTTGGCCACTCGTACGCTTTTTAACCTGGCCGACGACCCGGGAGAGCAGCGCAATCTAAGCGATGCCGAGCCGGACACGTTGGCTATGGCCTCGGAGCGGGTGGCGCAGGTATCGGATTGGGCCAAAAGCCACGCGCTCGCAGCATCGGAGGTTACGCTCGACCTGGCCAGGCAAAATGCGATAGAAAAATCCGGTTATGGCAGATAACACAGCCCGCCGGCAACTGCTGATCATTGGCCTTGATGGAGCCACCTTTGATCTAATTGAACCGTGGGTGGCGGCCGGTGATTTACCCCATCTGGGACGCTTAATGCAGCACGGTTCCTGGGGCCGCTTACGGTCTACCACACCGGCGATGACTTTTCCGGCCTGGTCGACGATGATGACCGGCGTTAACCCGGGCCGGCACGGTATCTTCGATTTTACCCGACGTCTACCGGGTCGTTATGCCATTGAATTTGTTAACGCTACCCATCGCCGCTCACCCACTCTGTGGCGCGTGCTCAGTGAGGCCGGTTGCCGGGTGGGCCTGCTGGGCCTGCCTACCACTTACCCTCCTGAGCCGGTCAACGGCTTTATGCTGGCCGGCTTTGATGCCCCGGTCACGACCGGGATCGATGCCTCTTTTGTCTACCCCCCCCAACTTTATGATCAAATTCGGCAGGCAGTAGGTGAGTACCGGATCACCGATTTTCAGGAGTTGCATATTGGTCCCAACTGGCAGGCTGAAGCGTTGGCCAAGCTGCAAGCTGCCGTGCGCGACCGGACCGCGACTGCCGAATACCTGCTGAGGCAAGAAGATTGGGATTGTTTTATGGTTCTGTTTGGCGAAAGCGATACCGTGGGGCACCACTTTTGGCTGTTCCACGACTCGGCTTCGCCCCGCCACGCGGCTGCGGCAGCGTATGATGATTCAATGCGCGCTGCTATTCGCCTCATTTACCGCCAACTTGATGACGCCATAGGTCGCCTGATTGCGGCCAAGCCCGAGGCCACAGTGATGATTATGTCCGACCATGGCTTTGGCGGCACGGGTGATAAAATCCTTTACCTCAATCGTTGGCTGGCCGAAAAGGGCTATTTGAGCTTCAAACAGCGAACTAACCTGGCGGGACAGGCCATAGAATTTGGTAAGCGCTTCGGACTTCGTTGGCTGCCCAGTGCTTGGCAAGAGCAGGTTTTTCGGCGCGGTGGCGGCTGGCTGGCCAACCTGGTCGAGTCAAACAGCCGCTTTAGTGGTATCGACTGGGCCGGTACCCAGGCCTTTTCCGAAGAAAGCAATACCTGTCCGGCGATCTGGCTCAACTTGGCCGGGCGTGAGCCGGGCGGAGTCGTGCCTCCGCCGGCCTACGAGGCCGTACGTGACGAAATAATTGACCACCTGTACACCTGGCGCGATCCCGACAGCGGATTGCCGGTTGTGGCCCGGGCCTGGCGGCGGGAGGAACTGTACCATGGTCCTTATGTTCACGAAGCGCCCGATATTATCATAGAATTGGCCCTCGACCAGGGATATGCATATACCTGCCAGAGCAGCCGGGGTAGGACCGGTCCGGCTCTGCGGCGCTTGACGCCTGCCGAATTTATTGGGGCAAAGGGGCGAAGTATGAACGGCTCGCACCGGCCCGAGGGCATTCTCATTATGGCCGGACCAGGCGTAAATCCAGGACGGCAGTTGGCTAAGGCCGGTTTAGTCGACATTGCTCCGACAGTGCTGGCCATCCTGGATCAAGCTGTGCCGCAGGCTCTGGACGGCCGTATTCTCAGGGAGGCATTGGCCATCCCTGTTAACGAACGGGTTCCGAAAGCTGCCTCCCCGCCTGAGTGGACGCCTGCTCCCCCACGTGCCTACTGCGATGCGGAAGCCAGGCTGGTAGCCGAACGGTTACAGAGCTTAGGGTATCTGGAGTAACGGATGGGCCGCACCTATCGCATTGCCATGGTTGGGGCTTGCCCGTTTCCAACCGCCCAGGGGTCGCAGGTGCTGATCAGGCAGCTAGCGGAGGCCTTATTGAAACGCGGCCACACCGTACATTTGGTGACGTATCACCTGGGTGAGGCCGGCCTACCTCTCGATCCTGATTTGCATATGCATCGCCTGCGGCGATTGCCGGGCTATAACAAAATCGGCTCCGGGCCTGCTTGGGGCAAAATCATCCTCGATCTCCTCTTGCTGCTATTATTGATCCGCGTAGTTCGCCAAGAGGCGATCGAGGTGATTCACGTCCACAATTACGAAGCGCTGCTCGTTGGGTGGCTGGTTGGGCAGCTAACGAGACGGCCGGTGGTCTACCACAGCCACAACATTATGGCCGCCGAGCTGCCAACCTATTTCAGCCGGGGCTGGACTCGCTGCCTGGCCGCCTGGCTGGCCCGCCTTCTTGACAACCAACTTCCGCGCCGGGCTAATGCCTGTATTGCCCTCAGTTCGGAAGCGGTTGCTTTCTTTCGACGCCACGGCGTGCCCGATGAGAGAATTCGGCTCATTCCGCCGGGGATTGATTTTGGCACCGCTGCAGAAGTTGAGCCGCCTTCGGTACGCCGGCAGTATGATTTGGGCGATGGTCCCCTGGCAATCTATACCGGTAATCTGGACCAGTATCAACATTTGGAAATGCTGCTGCGCAGTTTTCGACGGGTGCGAAAAATTTTGCCAAATTCGCAGCTTATCATCGCCAGCCACAGCTCTCCCGCGCAGTACCGGGAGTTGGTGGACCGCGTTGGCAGCAACACCGGCGTGAGATTTGTCCACTGCCATAATTTTGGCGAGATGCAGCAGCTACTCGTGACGGCCGACGTGGCGATTTGCCCTCGCATAGCATGTTTTGGCTTTCCGATCAAATTGCTCAATTATATGGCTGCCGGAAAAGCTGTGGTCGTGGCCCGGGGATCGGCCAAGGGTGTATGTCACCTAAACAACGGTTATATCGTTTCTGATGGAGAGACGCCCTTAGCCGAGGGTATTATCCACCTATTACAAAACCCCATTCTGGCTCACCGCTTGGGCACCGCCGCCCGGGCTACCGTCGAAGGACGCTATCAATGGAGCTACGTGGTTCGCGAGATCGAGCGCTGCTACGATAATTTCACCAGCCGCGCGCCCGAGACTCTTCTCGTCGAAGGGCCTCTGAGCAGCAATGACTTCATCTAGCCTAAATTCAAACTGGTTTCAAACTTCCGTATGCTATACTGGCTGCCGAAGACGATTTTGACTTCCGATAAAAGGGTTGAACATTTTCGAAAGGGGGTGGTAACCCAAGGCCATCGCTCATACACTCGACATCTAAAACCAGGGGGATTTCAAAATAACGCATGGAGAGTAGGGGAATATATTCATAATTATCAACTACATACTTCAACATCTTAAATTACATCATGGAGAAACGAAACGTGAAAAAACTGAGTATATTCCTAATTGCCGCACTTACCTTCCTGGCCGGCTGGTTTTCAACGGCACCGGCCAGTGCATCAGGGCAGTTGGGCTTTACAGTCGACTGCAGCGGTGCCTCCGGCTTAGGTGAAGTGCCGGCTCACACTACTTATACCTGGTTTGTTCGCCTGTATGATTCCGGTAAAGAATCCGGTACGGGCCTAGTTATTGATAAAACCTGGCAAGGCACGGTCGACGGTGGCGACTCCGGTACAGCCTTTGCTCCGGACGTCACGTGGCCGTTTACACCCTCACAAGGCACCAGCACTGACGACTCATATTATTGGGTGGACGTCTGGAATTTTGGCAACGGCGAGCACGTCTTCCACGCCGAAGGTCATTTTACCTGCGAACCGCCGCCCCAGGCCCAACCCGGCACCGGCACGCCCGGTTATTGGATGAACCATCCGGAAGCCTGGCCTGTCGACGAGATCACGATCGGTGGCGTGACTTACTCCAAGGCTGAGGCCATTGAGTATATGAAAATGCCGGTCAAGGGCGACAAGACCTTGACCATGTTCCCGGCCCTGGTTTCGGCCAAGCTAAACGTACTTATCGGCAACGACGCGAGCTGCATTGCCGATACCATCTCCGCGGCTGACGCCTGGATGGCGGCCTACGGTCCGGTTGGCAGCGGCGTGAAGGGCAGCAGCCAGGCCTGGAAGGACGGCGAGCCGCTGTATCTGCGTCTGGACGACTACAACAACGGCCGGCTGTGCGCGCCGCACCGGGACTAATTTTGGGGCAGCCAGAGGGTGTGGTTTGAGTGTCGGAAGAGCCAGGCCACTCCCTTTTCTGCGAGATGATGAACCCTCGGTAAGCAATCAATGCGAGACTCCCCTCACCGGCTTAGTCGGTGGGGGGATTATTCTTGGCCGACCGGCTGTTAAATTGAAAAATTTTGGCAGCTTAGGGACGCAAGCCGAAGTCAAACCGAAGCATATTTAGATAGCATGAGCAGGACAGGAGCATAGGTGATTTTGTGATATCGCGCGACGCATCCAGGCCAACCAAGAAATTGGATTTTGACATCCGGTTTCGGGGTTAGTCAGGTGCCGGCCACCGCCAGGGCGATGGATTATTTACGCGGTGCAATCGCCATCCGAGTCCCAAGAGGTAGGACATAATGAATAGTAAGATAAATCTTGCCCGAAAAACAACAACTTCACCAAGTCCACTCGTCGTCGGCGCCGTCGTCGGGCTCATCGGGGGGTCCCTGATCGGCTTTGGTGAAAGTGTAAAAGCTTTGTTAACCGTCTTAAACTCAGTTCTGCCTGCTTCACCGCAATCGATGGATGTGCTGGCCCTGGTGGCCGGTTTACTATTTTTGTCGGCGCTGTATGCCATTGGCAGCGGGGTAGCTTTTACTTTGTTGGGTGGTCTGCTGGCCGCGTGGCAATCCGTACGAAGTGTTTCCATTCCTTCGCATCGGGTCGCGGCCTTACTCAGTACGGCGCTGGTTGGGTTATACACCTTATTCTTGGATTTGGATCGTTTAGGAATCCAGGAACTACGCAGCGCGAGTGCAGCTGCGGCGATGCCTATGAGCTTACTGCCGTTAGGGCAGGCCGTCGTCGTAGGCATGGCTGCCTGGTTTATGTTTGATATCGTAACCGAGCGGTGGCAGCAAGGACAAGGCGGCTGGTTACGCCCGCTGCGCTGGGCAACGGCGCGTAATCTGGCGGGAGGCTTGTTTATTGTGCTTTTAGTCGTGCCTCTGGCCTTCGTGGGTTTGCGCCGGTTCAACCCATCACAGCGCTTTGGCGAGGGTGTAGTGCACGCTGCCACTTCAACCGCCTCAGCCCAACAGCCCAATATCATTTACATCCTGGCCGACGAC
>JBFGLD010000066.1:0-11475 GCA_041576335.1 Anaerolineae bacterium
CCCAGACCAGGTCATCACGATTGTCACCGCGTTCCGCTTGACCACGAGCGGCACAGAGTTTTCGATGACAAATACGGCCTCGGTTCGAGACGCACGGGATACGTACGGTAATGATGCCAACAACGAGGACGATACCGAAACGTTGACCGGTATTCCCACGGCGGTTGACCTGCTTTATTTCCGGGCCAGCCGGGAGAGCCAGGCCGCTCGTCTCGAGTGGGCCACGGCCGTGGAATATGACAACTTTGGCTTCTACATCCTACGCAGCATAACGGGCGACCTGGGTGATGCTGAGGAGATGGCCTTCATTCCCGGTCAAGGGCAAGGCACCGCCGGCGGGGCCAGCTACAGCTACCTGGATGAAACGGTCGTTGAGGGACAAACATACACGTATTGGCTGGTAGATGTTGACTTTGACGGCGTCAGAACCGTTCACAATGAGCTGAGTACAACCCTGACCATCCAGGCAGAGGGCAAGCATAAAGTTTACCTGCCGCTTATCGCCAAATAGTCAGTAAACAATCTCGGTAAAAGAGCAGTTGCCGGTGACAGTCACGTCTAGAAATTAAAGCCGGGGCCACCCTTTGCAAACAGCTTTATTATCTGAGCTGCCAGGTGACTGTCACCTTTATTCAAAAAATCTTGGCTCATAAATAACCATCGGGTCACATACCCCTAAGATTATCTTTTCGCTGAGTGCTGATAAACGGTGAAGAAGAGGATTCTTTTTCCATTCTTATTAATCGTGCCATTGGTCCTGATGTTGGTGGCCGGCACCTTTAATATGCCGCTCGAATCCAAGGCCGGGCCGCTGGCGGGCTTTACCCCGACCCCAACAGCCTATTTCGTCTACCTGCCCATCATTATTGGGCGGCCAACGCCGAACCCAGGGATCATCTCCGGCGTAACGTATCCAAAGGATATTGGCATTGACCGTTTGCTAAACCGGATCTTTGTTTCGAGCAGGACCAATGACAGTGTGTATGTCATCGACGGCGCTGCCAACACTATTCTGACCCAGGTGCCGGCCGGTGAGGAGCCCTTTGGCCTGGCCGTCAACAGCTCCACGCACAAGGTCTACGTAGCCGGTTTCCGCAGCGATAATTTAACGGTAATCGATGCCAACACAAGTGCGGTGCTCAAAACCATACCATTAGGCCACAGCAACCCGACCTATGTGGCTATCGACGAAGCTCGCAATCGGATTTATGTCGCCACACACGGATCAGGGCAGTTGGTGGTTGTCGATGGCAGTACGGATGAGGTGCTCAACTCGGTATTCGTTGGAGCGGGAAGTTATGGGGTGGCTGTAAACCCGACTCTGAACATGATTTATGTAACTAACCGGGACAGCTTAAATATTGCCCTGATTAACGGCTTTACTCTCGAAGTGGTACAGCACGTGGCTGCAGGCGGGAGTCCCTATGCCGCGGCCTTTAATCCGGCGACGAACAAACTGTACGTACTTGTGGCAGCCAGTTCCAATCATCGTAATCCAAACCGGCTAAAAATTTACAATGGCACCGGCGGTGCTCTTTTCCTCCACAAAACCGTGTCGATTAACAACATGGCTGAAGGCGGGTTGGCCATCAATTCGGCGACCAACCACCTTTTTGTCCCGCACAGCAGCACGGTCAGTCGAGTCTCGGTAATCGACGGTAATAGCGATACGGTGATCGGAATCTTGACGCCGCCGGCCTATCCATTGGATGATCCATTTGGCATGGGGGTTAACCCCAATACCGGCTGGGTCTACGTTGGTAACCGGAGTTTTGATGGAGTCGACGGTTCGATTGTAACGATCCAGGATGACTTCTAAAATGCTCGTATCTTTTCAAGGAAGAGCAATAGAACTATGCGGTATATTTGGTCGTTAGTGTTTGTTTTGCTAATCGGGCTTTTCGTGGGGTCGGTGTCCGCGCCTCGCGCTGTGCGGGCCAATCAAGACTCAGCACGTGTCTTCACCGGATCGAACACCGCACAGGCCCCCCGGACCGCTGCGCTCCGGAACGCTCAAAGTGGCTTATCTCCTTCGCCAACACCCATAGTCGTCGACGCCAATGAACGAGGGCTTACTTTAGAGTGGACGCTTCCGGCGTTTCGTCTTTCCCAGCTTGAGGTGGACGGAGAAGTGTATAGTCAACTTCAGATATCATCTCTCATTGCGTCAAGTCCGCCGGGTTTTCCTGAACTGCCGCAGTACAGCCGTTTTATCGGTCTGCCGCCAACCGGCCAAGCTGAACTGAGGGTTGTGGAGATAGAGCGGGAGATCGTATCGCTGCCCCATCGCCCGATACCGGCGCCGGTTCCCCAAGCGATCCATCTGCTGCCCGCTGAGATTGATCCGCAGGCGATGGCCGGCGGTGGCCCGACCGTACGCATTCCGGAGCCTGCGATTTATACCACGGATACTTTTTACCCGGCCACAGTAGCCAGCCTGGGCTCTGCCCGACAAATTCGAAACCAGCGCATTGTTTCTTTAACGATCAATC
This sequence comes from Anaerolineae bacterium, assembly GCA_041576335.1. Classification (GTDB taxonomy): domain Bacteria; phylum Chloroflexota; class Anaerolineae; order 4572-78; family J111; genus JANQQF01. The sequence continues at coordinate 2,493 of JBFGLD010000066.1, forward strand.
CCCTCCGCGTCAATCCCGTGACAATGCAGCTGGAGGTGATCCGCCGGCTGGGCCTGGAAATCGTCTTCACCGAACCGGCCGCGTTAGCCGTGACAACCCAGCAGGCCCGGCCTAATGATGGCTCTACTCAGGCCATAGCCGCAGCTTTGTTGAACCCGGCCGCGACCCAGTGGTCCCGGCCGGCCGTAAACTCGGTCCGACCCGGGGTTGATGCGGCGTCTGCCGGCAATGCGATCAAGGTGTTGGTAAGCGAGGCCGGTCTCTACGCCCTGACTTACGGCGATTTGCAAAATGCGGGTGTGCCGGTTAACACGGTTGATCCCAAAACCTTCAAGCTTAGCCGCGGCTACCCGCGCCAAGAAGTGGCTATGTTGGAGCAGGGTAATGGCGACGCAAATTTTGAACCAGGCGAGCGCTTGCTGTTCTATGCCGAACCGGTATTTAGCCGCTTTGTTGACCATGATGTTTACTTTCTCAGCTACGGCGGCAGCTCAACCGGACTGCGTATGGGCAGTCGGGCCGGCAGCCCGACCGGCGCGACCGGCACGGCCTGGCGCGCTGCTACTGCCGAAACCAACCAATTTTATGATCCGCTCTATGCCGGGCGCGATGGTGACCGCTGGTATTGGTCAAAATTGGCCACACCCGATAAAACGAATGGCACCTATTCGATACGAATTGAAGCTCCCCTAACCAGCGGCCCGGCGGCGACCTTGACCCTATGGCTCCAGGGCTATACTGCCGGCAGCCAGAATCCAGACCACCTCCTGCAAATCTCGTTCAATGGAACCAGTTTGGGGACGGTGAATTGGGATGGGAAAACCGCCTATACGGCCAATCTTGGCGTACCGGCTCCTTTGCTCAAAGAAGGGCAAAACCAAGTCGCGCTGACGTTACCGGGCCTGCCCGGCGTTATGGCCGAGGGAATGTGGTTGGATGCGATCAGATTACGCTACCCCACCGGCCGGGCCGCTTCAGGCCAACTCCGCCTTGAGGGGGAGGCCGGACAAAAGCGTTATACCTTGACCGGCTGGACAGGTAACCTGGCCGTGTATGACATTACAGCGGCTGCGATCCCGCTGCGGGTTACCGGCTACACTTTAGCCGGCGGAACTCTGACGGTGGGAGATGCCAGCTCCAGCCCAGCCGCTTACCTGGTGGTGCCCGATCACCAAATCAAAACCCCGTTAGCCCTGCAGACGGCCAAAGTGCTTAACGATCCGCCTAACGGAGCGGATTACATTATCATCACCCCTCCCGGCCTGGCCGGGGCTGTGGCGCCGCTGGCGACTCACCGAGCGGCACGAGGCTTACGCGTGGCCACGGTCGACGTGGAGGCAATCTACGACGTTTATGGCTCCGGCCGGATGGATCCCGAGGCAATCAAATCCTTTTTAGCACACGCCTACGCCACTTGGCAACCGCCGGCCCCGCTGTATGTGCTGCTGGTGGGCGACGGTAGTTACGACTTCAAGAATTTCAGCGGCTACAATCCGCAGACAGTGATTCCACCCTATCTGGTCCAGGTCGACCCGTGGTGGGGCGAAACGGCTGCGGATAACCGCTTGGTAACCTTGGCCGGTAACGATACGCTGCCTGAACTATTCATTGGCCGTTTGCCCGTTAACACGCCGGCCGAAGCGACCACCCTGATCAACAAAATTATTCAATACGAGACAATCCCTCCAGCCGGCCCCTGGCAGCGTACCGCTCTGTTTGTCAGCGATAATCCGGACTCTGCCGCTGACTTCCACGCTGCCTCGGATAAAGGTTTTGATGGTTTGGCCGGCTCATTAAGGGGCCGGCGTTTCTATTACAGCAAGACCGGGGGCAGCCAGCCTTACTTCTACAGTAATGTGGCCGCCCTTCGCTCAGATTTTCTAAACGCTTTTAACGAGGGCGGCAGCCTCGTTACCTTTCACGGCCACAGCTCGTGGCATCAATGGGCGGTTGAGTCCCTTTTCCATATTGATCAAAGCGGCCAGTTCAATAATCAGAATCGCCTGCCGGTTGTGCTGCAAATGACCTGTTTTACCGGTTTTTTCCATCATCCACAATACCCTACCCTGGATGAAAGCTGGGTGCGGCATTCAGGTGGGGGCGCTATTGCTGCCTGGGGAGGCACCGGTTTGGGGGTCGGTACCGGCCATACGATCCTGCAGCAGGGCTTTTATCGAGCCGTGATGACTCAGGGGGAGACGATTTTGGGAGCGGCAGCGCTGGCCGGCAAAATGGAGCTATTAGCTGCGGGGATCTATCAAGATTTGCTTGACACGTACACCTTATTGGGCGATCCGGCCCTAACAATGGCCTCTGTTTATAAACCCGATGTGGCCATAAGCCAGCAACTTGTGGGCCATGGGCATCGACCGGGCGATCCGGTAACGTTTACGATTACGGTCCGGAATATCGGTATTGGCCAGGCGACCGGTGTCAGAGTCACCAGTTTGCTGCCGGCCGCAATCCTATCGCCCGGTTGGTCCGCCTCGATGTCGGGGGTGACCGAGACCGGAAGTACTTTTGTTTGGAATTTGCCGGATATGGCCCCCACGAGTTCGATCACGCTGACGATTTCCGGCACGCTTGACCCGACCTTACCGGCCGAATTCTCTATGATCAATACGGCCAGCGCGGCCAGCCGCGGTGCCGAAATGGACCAGAGCAATAACACCAGCACGTTAATTATCGGCGGCAGCCGAGCCTATCTCCCATTTATCGGACGCTGAAAAGGCTTAGTCCCGCTTGAGAACGTCGAGGGCGTGGCGGTTATATTTTAGGGCAGCCGGATCGTACCTAACGGAACCGCCTGGTTGGGGTAGGTTTGGCCATTCGGCCCGAAACTGCGAATCCGGGTCCCCGAGGCGTTATAGAGACCGGTGATTAATCGATATTCGCCAGATGGCAGGGTGGGGGGAAGTTCGATTCGGTGAGAGTCTACTTGAACTGTATCGACCCCCCAACTGGTCGTGGGGGCTGTACCGTAACCGGGAATACTGTCATGACCGGCCACCTGCTGGCCCTCGCTGTTGAGAAGTTGGGTAAAGACGGTCAAACTCTGGTTTTGGGTCGATGTGGCTTGCCAATAAAGGTTAACATTTACCCCGGTGGATGTCTTTTCGACATGGTGCGTCCACAGTTCAATATCACCGCTGAAGCGGGCCAGAGGGAGACAGGGGCGCATGGTACCGGTGACTGGGAATCGATACAGTGAGACTGTACCCAGGCCGTCAAAATTAAGACTGGCTAGCAATTGACCACGACGTGACGCGGCGTTGCTCAAGGGACGAGCCTGCGGACCCGTTGGCAAAATCCAGGCGGCGCCGGTCTGCGGCAGAAAATCAGTTACGGTTGGAAAGCTGCTCTGTTCGGGAGCGCCGGTGGTAAGCCGAAGATCGAACTCGCCGCTGAGGTGGGGATACAGTTCCCGGTAAGCGGCCTGGTCACTTACCAAAAAGTACCGAGACTCGGCCATATTCTCGCAGTTGGCCAGGTCGGACGGGTTTTGGCGGAAGGCGTTCAGAAAACCAACAATGGTACCGGTCGGGCTGTCACTTAGCCGGTTCGCCGTATAGGCCTGAAGCATCAAAGGCGTCAGAACCACCAAGGCCACCGCCGCTAGGCTGCCAAAGACCAGGGGAATTCGCTTGCGCACCATTCCAACTCGTATCGACCAGATCGCCGTAGGCCATAACGCCACGGCAAACTCCAGCGCTAACACCGTAAAAATCACAGATCGAGCGATAACCACGAAGATCAACAGCCAAGTTGCCTGAGGCAGTAACACGAAGTAAATCGGCTGCTCTAGCACATTCAGGCCGGTTAAAATCAAAGCATAGGTCACGCCTCGCCCGTTGGGAAACAACAGGATGATAAACGGTAACAAATACACCAAAAATTGGGGGCTGTATCCCTTGGAGTAAAGCATAAACAGGGCCATCGTCAGCCCGCTCAACGCGACCATACTGCGCGGCTGGTTGTAATCGGCGGGCCGGGTAAAGACATAAGCGTAAATTCCAAAAAAGGCCAGGGTGATCAGCCACCACGGAAGGAAACCCTCATGCACGGCGAAATTTGTCTCATTGGGGTTTAGGCGATCACCCAAAACGACGCCGAACCCATAGTAATTTTCCGCTAAGGCCCACACCGTTTCCCAAGAGGAGCGTCCCAGAATCGAGCGGGCCGAAGCCAGCACCCACTCCGGGCCGGCAATCAAGAAGGGTGCAAGCAAAATAATCACGGTTAGCCCAAACACGACGGCATACAGACCCATCTCGATGCCCGCGTCGCGCTGATTTTTTTGGTCCTGGTACCACAAGCGACGCAAGGCAACCGGCAGCATCAGGACCGGGATCAGTTTGACCAAAAATCCGATCCCTATCACGATTGCTGAAGGGATCCGCTGATTTTCCAGCAGCAGATCGAGGGCAAGTAGTATAAAGAACAGCGCTACCCCGTCGAAGAAGCCCAGCATGGCATAGATGGGGGGAAACAGCAGCGCATAAAGCCACAAGACTTGGTGCCGCATAGCCGGGGTTTGGAACAAGCGAGCGGCCAGCCGATAAATGAGAATAAAATTGCCAATTTCAAAGAGCACAAATAGGCCGCCCAGGATTAAGACAAACCAAAGGCGCGGATCATCAGTCCACGGTGGGAAAAATAGTGATAATCGGTAGGCGCCTACGGCCAGCCACGGCATAAGCGGTGGCCACTCCAGCCAAAAGTCAAGGAATGGAAAGAGTGAGTAGTCCGACAGGCCGGCAATACCCAAAAAGGTGTCAAAGTCCGACCAGTCACGAATGAATCCACCGGGTCGCAGCAAAAATAGGGTCAGTAAGCGAAAGGTAACAAACAAAGCCAAGATCAGCCAAAAATTGGCTAATGTCAGGGGCTCAGGAAAGGTTGGCAAAGGAACGGTCTGAGAGTCTGGTTTGGGTATTTCGGCCACGGATAGTTGGGGTTGGGCGGCCGGCATCGTTTCTGGCCGAGTGGTTGGGTCGGTTTCAACCGGTTTAGTGGGCCTGGAAATTTTCTTTTGTGGTGAAGGCACCGTTCGAGGTTCAGGTAACTTGTCAAAATCCATTTCAGGAGAGACCCCGTGATGGCGAGACTCAAAAATCGCCTCTTGGATGTCGTCGATTGGCTCAGGGGGGGGACCGTCATCCAGATCGAGCATCGGCGGTGGCAAGGCCTCAAAGTCAATCTCAGGCGAAATACCCTGCCGACTGGCGTCTCGGATGGCTTCTTGGATATCGTCAGCCGGGGCCGAGCCTGCGCCGGCCTGGCGATCGAGTTTAGGTTTTGGCAGCTTGTCAAAATCGACATCGGTGGGTACACCTTCCCTGGCAGCTTCGACCAGGGTGCTCTGGATGTCGTCTACAGGCGTGGGAGGGGGTCCTTCATCCAACTCAGGCAGGGGACCACCCGCCTCCGATACCTGGTCAGGCGGTGTTGGTTGAGTCCCCGAACCGGATGCTTCTGTTTCTGGTGATGATTGAGAGGTGTTTGGCTCCGGTAAATTTTTTTTGGTCTCAGCCTGATGGCGATCCTGCTTACTCTGCTGCTCTTTATCCTCTGCCGAGGGTTTAGCCTTCGATGACTGGTTCATCACATTCTCCCCGTCCACAGCTTCATTCGCAAATGCAGTAGGGCCTTGGTGTACTGCAAGAATATCGACAGAAATTGGGTTTTGCTGTGGCCGGCCATCCGAAGCCGGTAAAAAACGGGAATTTCCAGCATCTTATATCCTCGATTGTGGGCTACCATCAACAAGCGAATAAAATAGTCGCCATAACCGTAATAAATTTGATCCAAATCCATGGTCTCCAATTTTTCGCGGTATATAGAAAAGAAGCCGCTCAAGTTATCGTGAACGGGAGTGCCGAACAGAAAACGGATGCCGTAATTATAGAGCAGGCTCGAAAATTGTCGAAAACGGTCTTCCATCCCCCCGGCCATAACGAACCGGGAACCGATAATAATATCGTAATATTCCAAAAATTTGATCATCTGGGGAATAATGGCCGGGTCGTGGTTGAAGTCGGTGTCCATAAAGACCAATATCTCGCCCGTTGAGCGGTCAATCCCGTAGCGGATGGCGGTGGCCAGGCCACGTTCTTGGGTGCGCACAAGTAACTTAACCTGACAGTCGTTGCTAAAATGCTGCCGCACCACCTCAGCGGTCCTGTCGGGGCTATTATCGTCGACGACCACGACTTCAAACGCCAGGTTGAGTGGCTGAAGCGTTTGAAAAATGGCCTGTATCAGTTCAACAATATTATCTTTTTCGTTATAGGTTGGCAGAATAATTGATGCTTTCATAAGAAATTTGCGAATGAGCCGATGATCGATGGGTTATTACGCGCGCCTTTATGTCATTCGCTACATATACTTCCAAAGTTCGAAAATTGTTCCGTATTGCCCACCTCGTTTTCGAAAGCGGCGTTGGTCGACTATTTTGGGCCAAGAGTGGTAGGATGCCTGGCTGTGATCCTGAGGGATGCGCGGCGGGTTACCTGCAGTCACGAGATTGACTGCTTTAACCAACATCTCGGCGCCCAACTTGGCACTTTTGTAAGAAAGGGACAGAATTGTATCGTTGGGCTCAACGATGATCTTCTCTTGCAGTAGTAGCTGCCCGGTATCAAATTTTGTGTCAACCCAGTGAATCGTGACCCCGGTTTCTTGTTCGCCATGGCTGATGACCCAAAAATAGGGAAACAGCCCCCGATGGCGGGGTAAGAGGGCTGGATGAATATTCAGCGTCCCTTGCCGCGGCAGCTCGATCAATTCGGATTTGATAAGCTGGTTCAGATAAATGGAGAGGACCAGATCGGGCTGCCAGGCTCTGATCTGCTGCATCGTCGCCGGGCTGTTAACGTCGGTCGATCCGATGACCGGCACATTGTAAAGTTTGCGCATATCGCGCAGTGAGTGCACTTTGGCCGATCGACCGATCAACCGAAATACAATGGCCGTGAGCCGGCTTTGAAAGAGCTCCAACGCTTTGCGCCCTACAAAGCGTAAGCCGGTTCGTCTTAACAAATAAAATAAGCCCCCTGGTAGACTTTTGCCGTAAATGAGACAATCGGAGCGAGCTATACCAACCACTTGCCCCGGAAATTCTCGAAGCAGCCGCTCAGTCATCATATTCGAGAATAGACTTTCGTAGGTTAGGATGACAAGACGCATTTGGCTATCGTATCACAGATAAAGTCAATCTGGTCATCAGTCAGCGTAGCCCCGGAAGGTAGGTTAAGACCCCGCCGGCCCAGGTCCTCAGCGATTGGCAAAGATTGGCCTGTAAGGTACATTGGCAAGGTATGGACCGGATAAAAAAAGGGACGGCTATCGATACCGGCTTCGCGTAGCCGTATTCTCAATTCGTCACGCGTCAGACCGAATTCTTGCTCGACAATAACCGAATACATCCAATATACGTTCTTCCCCCAATTTTTTTCGGGCGGCAGGGTCAATCCGGTGATGGCGGCCAATCGTTGACCGTAATGTGCTGCGTTGCGACGGCGGATAGCCAGGAGTTCATCGATACGTTCGAGCTGGGCTAAGCCGATTGCGGCTTGAATGTTGGTCATCCGATAGTTATAGCCGATTTCGGGATGCCAGTACGGATCATCACTATAGCGGCCCTGGTTTTCAAGGAAGAAAGCACGCTCAGCCCAGGCCTGGTTGTTGGTAACCAAAATTCCCCCTTCGCCGGTAGTAATGATTTTGTTACCGTAAAAACTAAAAATGGCTGCGTCGCTTAACCCACCGACCCGCTGCCCTTTATAATATGCCCCGTGTGCCTCGGCCGCGTCTTCGATCAGGAACAAATTATGGTCAGCCGCGATATTTCGAAGCGGATCCATATCGGCTGAATGGCCATATAAATGGACGGCGACAATGGCCTTAGTGCGCGGTGTAATCCGCGCGGCAACTTGGTTGGGATCGATGTTCCACGTCTCTGGCTCGGAGTCGACGAATACAGGCGTGGCTCCGGTGTAACGGATCGCGTTAGCCGTGGCCACGTACGTCAGGCTGGGCATAATGACCTCATCGCCCGGCCCTAGGTTGAGCGTTGCGGCCAGCAAATGCAGGGCAACCGTTCCGTTGAACGTAGCGATGCCGTACTTTACCCCACAGTAAGCGGCAAAGCCTCTCTCAAATTGGCGCACATATTCTCCCAAGGATGAAACCCAGCCGCTTTTGACACAATCCGTTACATATTCTAATTCTTTGTCTCCCAATTGCGGCTCGGCTATGGGGATAAAGGCTCGGCTGTCAGGCAATGATGACCTCACAAATAAAATGGAGACGTTGAAAAGCGTCTCCTTACACCTGCAAAATAAGTTCCGATGATAACCCTAATAGGGGCAAAAGTCAAAGTTGTTGGAAAGGTGTGCCTTATTTCGTGGCCTTCGTTCGCACGCGGGCTGGCTCACTGCGCGTAGTTTACAAAGTCGAACTAAGGCGTTACCAGAACATTCCCCACTTCAACAAAGTCAGCGCTAGGTTGTTTCTGGTCGTTTAACAGGAGCAGCCGCGGCCCTTTGGGAGGAAGGTACATCCCGAGGCGGAGTGTATAATTTCCAGGCCGAATATCGGCAGGCAGACGTAAGTCAACCGGATCAATTACCACTTCGCGGGGAAGCCAACTGGTGGTCGGCTGTTTGCCACGCAAGCCGGGTACTCGATCATGTTGGGCGATAATCTGGCCCTCGCTGTCGACCAGGTGTAGGAATACCAAGTAAAGCTCTGCCATTTCGGTGATACCTTGCCAGTAGAAATCGAAATGGATTTGGCAGCTTTCCGGTCTGGCCGAACAGGCTACCTGATCAATTTGGAGTCCTGATGGGGAGTCAGGCCACTGTGGAATCGAGGCATTGTAACCAAGCAGCAGAGCCTTATCCTCTAAATTGGCCTGAACAGGATATTGCAGGCGAGGGGCCGCGAAGACCCGGCCCTCTTTTTCGGTGACGGCCAGCCA
>JBFGLD010000067.1:0-11444 GCA_041576335.1 Anaerolineae bacterium
CTGAACCTCTTGAACCACTTCTTGGGCCTGCTCGGCCGCTTCTTCAACTTGCTGCTGCGCTTCTTGGGCCTGCTGTTGAGCCCCACCACATGCCGCAAGCAAAGTCAGGGTAACCAGCAACGTCAGAAGTAAAAAGAATCGCTTTCTCATATTTCTCCTCCAGCAATACGCTAAATTTGTTGATCAGCTTGGCCAATTTTTTCTAAAAGCTTGCCTGTATATGCTTAAACTTGGTTTGGCACTTTCAAAAGAGATTTCATCTGGTGAACTTTTCCTCATCACCCCCTTTCGGTTTAAGAATTTCTTCGGAAAGTCGTTCGACAGATATCATTTTCCGAAAGATCAACAGAACTACCTCTGACAGAACTAATTTTCTCCGCGCTCAAACGGTTTAGTCAGCGCGGCGGGCTGTAAGGCTCGTTTGAACGGAACAGCCAAGGCGATAATGGTAAGCAAGTAGGGTAACATTACAGCAACGTCGGAAGGAATCTTTAACCCAAGAACCTGGACCCATAATTGCAATGCGTTTACCAAGCTAAATAAGAGGGCACCGGCCAACACCCCAAGCGGAGTCCAACTGCCAAAATAGACTAAAGCTACCGCAATAAATCCCTGGCCGTTGGTCATCCCCTCCTGGAAAATATTAAGCAGCGAAATCGAGAGCGACGCGCCGGCCACGCCGGCCAACATGCCACCAAGGGTCACGGTGAAGTAACGCACTCGAGCCACACTGACTCCTAACGAGTCGGCTGCCTGCGGGTTCTGCCCCACAGCCCGAATACTGAGCCCCCAAGTGGTCTTGTTAAGTACCCACCCGGCGATCGGGATCAAAGCAAAAGCCCCATATACCAAAATGCTGTGCCTAAAAAAAATCTCGCCGATAATGGGTATTTGGCTCAGACAGAAATTCGAGTCAAGGCCAAGACTGGCCAAACAGAAATTCAATTCAGAGAACCCATTGACCCCTTCAACGGTGCCCAAGGTAGTTTTGAAGAGCAAACTGGAAGCACCCAGGCCAAATAAGAACAGGCCGATGCCACTGATGCCCTGCTCGGCATTAAGCGTGACGCTGACAAAGGCCATTACCAAACCCATTATACCACCGGCGACAATTGCTGCCAGCAACCCCAGCACCAAGTTGCCGGTCTTAAAAGCGACAAAAAAGCCGCTGTATGCCCCCATGAGCATAATACCCTCGACGCCCAGGTTTAACACCCCGGAGCGTTGGGCAAAGGTTTCGCCTATCGCGGCATAAAGATAAGGTGTTGCCAACCGCAATCCGGAATGGGCGATCCCCACAAATATAGCTAAAATACTCAGTCCTTCTGTCACGAAGTTACCTCCACCTGTGCGTCTGCCAAGACGCGGCGCATCGCGCGTCGCCGGGACCAAATTTCGCTGCTAACAACAAAAAGCACAACCAACCCTAACAGGGCGGTGATAAAAACCTGAGGCACTTGTACAGCCCGCTGCATTTTGTCTCCACCCACCAGCAACCCGCCAAATAGAATCGCAGAGGGGATGGCACCGATAGGATGCAGCTTACCAAAGAGAGCCACCACGATCCCGGAAAAGCCATAACCGGCCGAAACTGCCAACGGTTCGAACATGCGATGATGTAAGCCTAAAATTTCGACAGCGCCGCCGAGCCCGGCAAAGGCACCACTCAGGCTCATCGATAGAATCACGTATTGCGGCACATTAATGCCCGCATAGCGGGCCGCACTGGGATTTAGTCCAACCGCTCGAATACGATAGCCGATGGTGGTGCGCCATAGAAAAATGTAAACGACAATGGCCATAAGCACAGCCAGCAGCAGACCGGTATGCAGCCGTGTTGGCTCAACCAGCAGACCATATATTTCTGCACGAAATCCTGTAAGTTCTAATGTTTTGGCCGTTTCGGTAAAACCCAAGGCCTTGGCGATATCTGTAAAACGTGGTAAATCTGTGACTCGAGGCAGGCGGGCCGAGTGCGGAATATTGGTCCCTGCTTCAACTTCGGCCGGATCGATCATCGGGCCACGCAGTAGGAAGAAGCCGATCTGGATGGCGATTTGGTTCATCATAATGGTGCTGAGAATTTCATTCACGTTTAGCCTGGCCTTCAAATAGCCTGGAATACCCGCCCATAAAGCGCCCATCAGGGAACCGGCCACCAGACAAATTACAATCACGGCCACTCCAGGTAGCGTTTCTCCTAATTCAATGGCCAGGTAAGTGGACAGCAAGGCTCCAACGATTAATTGACCCTCGGCCCCGATGTTGATAACACTGGCCCGAAAGGCGATTACAATGCCTAAGCCAACTAATAGGAGCGGCGAAGCTTTAACCAATGTATCGGCCAAGCCATTTTTGTTGGCAAACGCGCCGGTCACTAATGCTTGATAGGCTTCTATAGGGTTTTTATCCAAGAAGATTAAGACGACTGCGCCGATAACCAGAGCACCGGCGACAGCAATAAGGGGAAGCAGTGCGTCAACCATTTGGGCAATCCGGAACCGTTTCAACCAGGTTCGGGGTTTGTATAACTTCTGTGTTGCAGAATTTAGCCGGGACATTACGTTGGAAAATCCCTTCGAATTTATCGGCGTCGAATTAAACGTAGGCGGAGTAAATCATCTCGAAAGTAAGAGATAGCTTTGAAAATCGGCTCGTGTTCCTCATTATGCCCTATTTCCTTAAAAGAGATCAATGCTGTTTTTATATCGGGTAATTGGAGCCGGTCGACCAGACGCGGTGGAGCAATTAACGGTACAATTTCGCTTACGTAATAGGCAAGCTCCTGCCCACAAAAATTTGGAAGGAATTCGTAGATTGGACCTCTAAAATCGTCATGACTGTAAGGTCGCTTGACAATGCGGCTGGGAATGTGCGTCAGCGTGAAAATAACCGGCATTTCATCAGCCAAAAACAGCTGCTGCACCACCAGCAGTTGTTCCTCGGGGCCTAGTTTTAATTCGGTTGCGGTTTTTGGATTAACCAACTGTTCGTCCACGCCGACCAGGACCACAGCAGGCTTATAGCCTTGGTCGCGAATCAGCCTGTCGTAAGGCACGATTTCTTCAAGCAGCGGTTTGATCAGCGGGTTTGCGGTATTAACAAAGGTACCTGCGCCTTGCTTACGGAAGATCATGCCTTCCATCTCAAGTCGACTGAGCGCATCGCGAACGGTGTTGCGGCTTACGCTTAATTCACTGGCCAGGCGAGCTTCGGAGGGTATACGCCCCGCCTCAAACTCGGCATTGACAATACGTTGTTTGAGATAAGATCTAACCTGCTCAGTTAGGGACGGATTGCGCTTTAACATTGGCATCTGCCTTAGATAACCAGAGTTTATTGCCAATAGGGTCCTTCGCTTTGTTTAATTGAAAGAATCAGGGTCATGGGGTGGTAGGGTGGTAGGACTAATTTGGTGACAGTGCAGCGATTTTGTCATAGAAATCAGTTCTTGTCAAATCAATTGAGGGCTGAACTCGGAACCCCGTTTTCTTAATCAAAGGCGGGTTACAGGATGAGTCGTCATACAAATAGTGGGACCAATTGAAATTTGTCTACGTCAACCAAACCGTGATCTGTCAGCTTGAGTGAGGGAATCACCGGTAGGGCCAGAAAACTCATGGCCATAAAGGGATCGTGCAGGGATGAGCCTAATTGACGAGCGGCGATGAGCAGTTCTTCCATTTGGTCGCGTACCCACTCGATGGGTCGATCACTCATCAATCCGGCGATAGGCAATGGTAAACGAGCCAGGATGGTGTCGCCATCTACGGCTACCATGCCGCCTTTTGTTTCGGCAATCGCCTGAGCCGCCGTCAACATACTGTGGTCGTCAGCCCCGATGACGACGATATTGTGATGATCGTGGGCCACGGTGCTGGCGATAGCTCCCCGCTTTAACTCCATACCGCGTACCAAACCTTTGCCCACCCGGCCAGTAGCCAGATGCCGCTCGATAACAGCCATCTTCAAGATATCGCGGTTGGTATCGGCAGTTACGTTTCCGTCCCTGGATGGTACTTCTTCGACAATCGACCGGGTGATCAACTGGCCGGGAATGATGCCAATAATGCGAACCCGCTCACCTTTGACCGGGATAGTCAAGTCAACCTTATTCCAATCTACATTCATTGAACTGCGCAGGACGCTGCGCCGTACATCGCGCTCCCAGGGCAGGATCATCCCATCCTGAGCCACCAATTTGCCGCCACGATAAACCATTTCCGCGACAGGCGCCTGCAAATTCGAAAAAACCAATAAATCGGCCCGGCGACCCGGTGCAATCGCGCCCCGATCATGCAAATGGAAATATTCGGACGGATTAAGCGTTGCCATGCGGAAGGCGGTGATCGGCGGAACGCCCTCGGCAATAGCGGTCCGGATCATAAAATCAATGTGACCCTCTCCCAGTAAATCGGCCGGCTGGCGATCATCAGTGCAAAAACAAACGCGACGTGAGTTATCGGGCGTAATCACCGGAAGCAAAGACTTGAGATTATGGGCGTTGGTAGCTTCGCGGATAAATACATACATACCGAGACGCAGTTTTTCGAGAGCCTCCTCCACCGTCGTACACTCGTGATCGCTGCCGATATTGGCGTTCGCATAAGCGTTCAAACTTTTGCCGCTCAACCCGGGACAGTGGCCATCCTTAACCGAACCCTTAAAAGAGCGAATCTTATTAAGAACACTCTCGTCGCCGGCTACAACGCCGGGAAAATTCATCACCTCGGCCAGACCAATGACGTATTCTTCGCGTTGCAGGGGTTCAAGGTTGTACCACTCTAACGAAGCGCCGGTGGTTTCCATATGTGTGCTGGGAACGCAACTGGGTACATTCATATAAACACTAAGAGGATTGTGCTTAGCCATATCCAACATATAGCGAATGCCGTCCAGCCCAAGTACATTGGCGATTTCGTGCGGATCGGTGACCACCGTCGTTGTACCCCGCGGAACTACCGCGCGAGCAAACTCCGGGGGGGGAACCAAAGCACTCTCGATATGAACGTGGCTGTCGATCAGCCCGGGAGCCACATAGCGCCCTTCCAGATCAACAGTTTGATGAGCTTCGTAATCACCCAAGCCCACAATCCGAGAATGAACGATGGCTAGATTGGCCTTAATAATTTCTCCGGTAAAAACATTTATTATTTTACCGTTTTTTAACAAGATGTCTGCCGGTTCCTCTCCCCGTGCAATTTTTATAATCTGGGCTAATTCCATATGTGCCTCCTTATTAACAGCACCCGACGATGCAGGGCATCGTTCAGTCAGTAAGGAAAAGGGGGTGAGTTTGGGGGAACTACCCCCTCACGAAGCATCCAGCTCTGCTGGGCCAGCCCCCCGGCCTCCGGCATTTTCCTTAGCAGGAGATTATCCACCAGAAGTCGGGGGCTGACAAATTTGAGAGTTTGGAATATTTCGAAGCCCTAGTGCCTATTTCTGATTTTGTGCGCTTGAAGTTGATTTTTCTGTTTGGCGCAGCGCCCGGTGACAACCCAGGTTAATTATTCAGCGTAACAAAAATTGTAAGGTTTTTAGGGTACGTTTATATTTATAACTCAAAGTGCCACTTGCCAGCGTCGAAAAGTGACGGCCACATTCTGGCGTAAAACAGGTGCAAATTTGAAATCCGTGGCCTGCATTTTCCATCTAAAATGACCAAATATTAATAAAATCATTAAACTAATGCGGACAAGATGCCGATACATGAAGATAGAGTTATTCTCTTCTAGCTGAAAACTGACCACTCTCGAAATGATTTATAAACTAAAACCTGGCGAGGAATGTCTTCCAAATTTTTGGTGACTGACTTTCTTATCACAACTTTGGTCTGAAAAGAGAAAGGGCAGGTTCGCGTTTCTGATCATTTCATCACACCCAAGTTCAAGGGGAAGTGGGGTCTGGAGGATTGATGATGCCTGTTCGCCTCAATATTCTTGGAAAAATTAGTCTGCTGCTGATCGGGGTGATGGTGATCACAATCCTTGTCAGCACCGACTTTACCCTGCGGAGTTTAACCGCCTTTGTCGACCAAGAGGTTCAGTACGAGTTAGAAAATGGCAACCGATCGACTCAATTAATTTTGAAATTGCGGCAGGAACACGCGGAAGTCGATGCGGAAGCCATGGCTTTTCGAGAAGATGTGCGGCAGGCCGTGGCTGCGGCCGATCGCCAAGCTTTACTCGAAATCATTCAGCCGTTAATGCTTGAGCATACACTAGATTTCCTGGTAGTGACCGATGATAGCGGTACCGTCTTGGCGCGCGGGCACCGGTCGGACAGTTTCGGGGATAACGTGGGGGCTCACACAGTATTTGATTGGCCGCTGCGCGGCCTCAAAATCGCAACCATTGGGCGCATGCCGATCGTACCGCTGGTTGCACTTGGCGGCGCACCGATCTATGAACACGAGCCGCCCTACAGTTTACAGGGCACTATTGTGGCCGGTTTTGCTCTTGACGAGGCGTTTGTGGCTGAATTAAAGAATACTGTGGGCAAAGATATCTCAATCATCGTCGACGGTAAACGTTTATATACGACCCTACCGGCAACCGATTTACCTGCGCCGGCTCTAGATCAGGGGGCGGTCCAGTCAATCGAGATAGCCGGACAAAGCTACCGAGCGGCTTATAGTCCTCTATCCGGATTAACGGACGGCGAGATCATCGGCGTTCTTGAAACTGCCCATTCGGAAGCGTCGATTCAGGCTGCTCATTCACAATCGCTTACCTGGGTTGGTCTCGCGACCATGTTGGTCGGGATGGTTGTGATTGGGATGGGTCTGTGGCTGGCCTCTCGGCTCGTCAAACCACTGTCAAGTTTGACTCAAGCGGTTCAGGCTTTTGGTACCGGGCAGTTTGGTCAACGGGTGAAGGTGGAGACGGGTGATGAAGTTGAAGACTTGGCCAATGCCTTTAACCAAATGGCGGCAGGTATCGAACGAGCTCAGGCTGCTCAGACGGACAGCGAACAGCATTTTCGTTCGTTGATGGACAGCGCCCGTGATTTTGTACTTTATCGCATCGCCATCGATCCTGATAATGAGTTGGGCGGAAGTGTGCAATTTGTCAGTCCCAGCATCCGGGAAATTATGGGGGTATCTGATCCCAACGATCTGGCCACTTGGTTTGAGCATATTCATGAAGATGATGCGCGCCGCGTCTTGCGCGCTCACCTACACAGCAGTAATACCGGCTTACCATTTGAGCAGTCAATGCGCATTTATCATCCTGAAAAGAAGGAATGGCGCTGGGTTAACGCCATTTCGGCCGCAGTGTTGGATGGCGACGGCAAGCCAACTCATTACAACGGTCTCATCTTCGATATTACCGAACGCAAGCAGGCTGAGGATGCCCTACGGGAAAGCGAAGAGCGCTTTCGCCAAATTGCGGAAAACATTAAAGAGGTCTTCTATAGTTCTAATCTCGACCAGCCCGATATGTATTACATTAGCCCGGCTTACGAAGAGATATGGGGGCGTTCGCGCGAGAGTCTTTACGAAAATCCGTATTCCTTTTTAGACGCGATTCATCCAGACGATCGCCAATCTGTGCGGGAGGCTTTAGAAGAACAGCTTCAGGGCGAGGAGACCGAGCGGGAGTATCGAATTCTCCGGCCTGACGGAGCTGTTCGCCGGATCCGGGACCGGGCTTTTCCGCTTCGCGATGAATCAGGTAAAGTTCATCGTGTCACCGGCGTCGCCGAAGACATCACGGAGCGCAAAGAGGCGGAATACCGGCTCGAGTTGGCCGTGACTGAGATGGAAGCCATTTTTGATGTCCTACCCGACTTATTGTTCCGTGTAGATGCGGACGGGACTATCCTGGACTACCGGGCGGCCGACAAGTCTGCCCTTTACCTACCGCCGGAGCAATTTCTGGACAAACGGCTCGCCGAGCTTTTCCCGCCAAGTATGGCCCAGAAGCTCGGCGGTGCCATTGCGCAGACGCTTCAACAGGGCTCGCTGGTCACGATTGAGTACGACTTGCCCATGCCTTCAGGCGATCAATATTTCGAGGCGCGAATGGTACCCCTTACAGAGGACCAGGTTATCACCATCACCCGCAATGTGACCGAACGCAAGCAGGCAGAGGAAGCGTTGCGTGACAGTGAAACGCGGTATCGGGCCATTGTCGAGGGGAATACCGATTTGATTTGCCGCTTCTTACCCGATACGACCTTAACCTTTGTTAACGAAACCTACTGCCGGTACTTTAACAAGACCCGGGAGGAGCTGCTCGGGCAAAGCTTCTTGACACTCATACCCCCGGAGGCGCACCATGCCATTAGAGAAAAAATGCGCAACCTGATGAAGAATAAACAAGATTATTCGTACGAGCACGAGGTGAATGCGCCTAATGGCGAAATTCGCTGGCAGCATTGGACCGACCGTCCGCTGCTCAATGAGGCCGGCGAGGTAGTCGAATTACAGTCGGTGGGTCGGGATATCACCGAAAAAAAACGGGCAGAAGAGGCGCTAAAAGCCTATTCCGAGCGGCTGGCAGAGATGGTCGAAGCCCGCACCCGAGAACTGCAGTTTACTCAAGAGCGCCTGGTGCGCCAGGAAAAATTGGCCGTGATTGGCCAAATGTCGGGCAGCATTGCCCACGAGCTGCGTAACCCCTTGGGGGCGATCAAACAATCCAGTTTTTACCTTCAGCGTCTGCATGACCGCGGAGAGTTAAATCATGCCAATCCTAGGGTCAATGAACATTTTGAACTGATCAAATCTGAAATCAACACGGTTGACAGAGTCATTAACGGGATGTTAGAAATAACCCGGCTGAAGCCGCCACGGCAGGAAGCGGTTGATCTGAACCAGGTCATCCTGGAAGCTGCTGAACGATCGCGGCTGCAAGACCATATTCAACTACGGCTAGAATTAGAGTGCAATCTTTTCATGATTTGGGCTGATCCACTCCAACTGCGGCACGTTTTTATTAATGTACTCACCAATGCCAGCCAAGCCTGTACAGAAAACGGACAGGTAACGATTTCAGTTCGATCGTTGAGTGACTTGAATCAAGTCCAAATACAGATTCAAGATAATGGCCGTGGAGTGGAGCCTGAATCAGTTACGAAAGTATTCGAACCCTTGTTTACAACCAAAGCCAAGGGGACCGGATTAGGTTTGAGCATCTGTAAACAAATCATTGAAGCGCACGGCGGTAGCATCACGCTGAGCAGTCGCGTTAATCAAGGCACGATTGTACAGATCCTTCTGCCTCATCCCAAAAAAAAGCTGGTATGTTCCAACACGCCGTGAAGCGCGATTTTCCGCCGAAGCCCCAGACGTAGGGCCTGAGTTGGTGTTCGATAGTAATTAAGTAAGATTAGGAGCTGTACATCGTGTTAACGAAGGCATTCAGACATATTCTACTAGGGGTGATAATCATTATCCTGACACTAGCCCTCGCAACTTGTGCCGCTACAAGAAATGAGGAAGCCCCTCACTTTACGATTGGCTTGGTGACCAACAACCCAAATGGTCTACGAAATGTGCAGGGTTTCAAGGACGGCCTGGCGAAACTCGGTTATATCGAGGGGGAAAATGTTACATATATTTTTGAAGGGTCCCCGACCCGGGGCGAAGAACTTGATAATGTTCTCAAACGCATGGTCGAGGCAGAAGTTGACCTGATTTTCACAGCGGGCACACCGACAGGTGTGGCCGCCTATCGGATCACCAAGGGAACCGACATACCGGTCGTCTTTGGGGTTATCGCCGACCCGATAGCAGCGGGTGTGATGGAAGACCTGGCCAGACCCGGTGGAAATATGACCGGCGTGAAACTCAGCCAGAACCAAGACCGGCGTTTGGAATTGCTGCTGAACATAGCCCCCGGTATCAAACGGGTCTTTGTACCGCATAATCCTGAGGATTCAGCCCCATCCAGCGCTGTCGCGCAGATTACGGGGCTTGCCACTGACCTTGGCATCGAAATTGTGGAGGGCATGGCTCGCAGCGATCATGAAGTCACTGAATTACTCAACAACGTCCCCACGGATATCGATGCAATCTTTCTTGTCCCCGACAATACGGTTAATCCGCGTCTGGATGATCTTCTCACCGTGGCCCTCGACCGGAATCTACCGGTCTCAGGGCCGAGCACCGCCCAGGTTGAGGAGGGCGCCCTAACCACTTACGGCTTTGTTCACCATGCAGCAGGGGCACAGGCTGCCCGAATTGCCGATCAGATTTTGGCTGGGGCCAATCCGGCTGAACTACCCGTTGAAACGGCGGAGTTCTTCCTGGCCATAAACTTGCCTACGGCTGATGCGATCGGGCTTGAAATCCCCCGCGAAATTTTGCAGCAAGCCGAAATCATTATTCGCGGTGGCGAACAGCAGTAGAAGATATCGTCGAATATGTGGAACAGAGGGCTGAATCGTTCGGCAAAAATAGGATTGGGTGAGTCCTCATCTGCCATAACGGGCGCTCGGGAAAGTCTGGCAAGATAATCCAGGAAGGGAAAATACCCATGGCAAAAAAGGCAAGTATGCTCGACAGCCTGAGTCTTCGCCTGACGTTTATTTTCATTGGTTTGGCCGTGGCTCCCTTGATGATCGTGAGTGCCATCGTCGGACAACGGAGCTTTATCAGCCTTGAACAACAGAGCCTGACCCTGCAGCGCAAGATTACGGAAATTGTAAGCGGCGAAATCGGCGCATTCATTGAGGGGCGTGAGAACGAACTAATTCTCCTGGATGAAGTATTTGGATTGGGCGCCCGTGAGCTCAAAGAGCAGCGAGTCATCCTGAGCAACGCGCTGCACCATCAGCGAGCCTTTCAAGAGGTGGTACTGCTCAACGCGAACGGACAAGAACAAATTCGACTGTCGCGCACCCACGTTGTTTTGGAACATGATCTTGGCAGCCGGGCGGAAAATGAGGCTTTTCAATTCCCCACTGCATTTGGGCAGACCTACTTCGGCCCGGTTCGCTTCGACGACAATATTCGGGAACCCCTCCTCACAATTTCTATTCCACTATTTGACCAACGTAGCGGAAAGGTCATGTCTGTTTTGCTGGCAGACCTAAGATTTAAGAAGATCTGGGATTTACTTGCCGACATTGAATTGCCGAATGGAGTCGATGCTTATGTTATTGACCGGGCGGGACGCGTGGTAGCCCATAAGAACCCAGCCGTTGTTTTGCGGGGCACCAGACTAAATCTTCCAGAAGCGAATGGCCGGGCCGAGGGCTTATCTGGAACGGAGGTTATCATCGTCAGAGAAACGCTTCCATTTGGAGATGAAGCGCTGAAAGTTGTGGCCGAACAGCCTGTTTCGGCTGCGCTCGAGCTGGCCAACAGTAATCTGCTGCTTACGGGAGCCATAACCGCCGCTGCCTTTGTACTAGCAATCGTGCTGGTTGTGTTTTCAACGCGTCAGATTGTCAAACCGATTGAGGCCCTGGCAAGGTCTGCTCGAGCTATC
>JBFGLD010000068.1:0-11441 GCA_041576335.1 Anaerolineae bacterium
AACATGACATAAGATAAATCTTTGAATTTGTCTCCATTGCATACGAAATATAGGCCGCTGTGAACCACACCTACTAAATATAGGTGTGTGCCTAAGCTGCTGTAAGGGTACTGTAATATCCGCTAGAGAGAGGGATTTTGCATGTTGGGCAAACAAAAATTAGAGAATCTCAGTGTGGAAGAGTTGGAGAAGGTACTACTGATTAAACGGCGGCAGGTTCGTCTTGATCGTTTCCAACGTTTATCGAGCCGGGGCCAACCGGCCAACGCCGCTCTTGTGGGCGGCGCATTGGAGCCGGCCGGCCTGAGACAAACTGCAGGGCCAGCCAATCCGGCAGTTCGGGACCCGTATCACCGCAGCCGGCCAACAAATACCGAAACAAAGCCGCCGGAACAGAGCCGGGCGAAACGAGTTATGAATATGGTGCTTCTTGGCCTCGAGGTAACTGCGGTCGCCGGTTTGGTTACCGTCTTAGTCGCTTCGTATTTAAATTTACGGGAACTGAATGACGAGGTTGCCGTTGCCCAGCAAACCGTACTGACTCAAGAAGCAGCCCCGACCTCTGCTTCCACCTTGCCGATGGCAGTGGGGCGGTTACCGGGCGGGCATACGCCGCCAACTTCACCGGGCGGGGCAGTGCCCGACGTGCCGATTCATCTGCAACAATGGGTCCAACCCGCCCAGGCATCTGCTGCTGCAGCGGCAGCCATTGAGATAGAGCAGCAAGACGTTCCTGCCCCAACCCGAATTGTGATACCCAAGATTAATGTGGATGCCCCCATTGTGGCCGGTGTCGGCTGGGAGGACTTAAAGAAAGGGGTTGGGCATTTGCCCGGCAGTGCCCATCCCGGGGAACGAGGCAATTTATACCTGGCCGCCCACAATGATATTTACGGTGAGATATTTCGGTATTTGGACGATCTGGAGCCAGGGGATGACTATTTTGTCTATGGAGGTGGGCGAAAATTTCGTTACGTCGTTAAAGAAAAGCGTATTATTGAACCAACTGAGGTAGATGTAATGCTGCCCACCACGGAGCCCGTGGCAACGCTGCAAACATGTTACCCCTATTTGATCGATTCACATCGACTTGTTGTTGTCAGTGAATTGGCTGATTAAAAGAGTGAATGTATAATCTCCACATACAGCATGGAGATTTTATGGCATGGCTAAGACAAAAAAATCGCGCCGGGTTCGGCGTAAAGAAGCTGAAAAACAACGGCGCAGTGGTTTCGAGACGGCTAAGGATACGACGGGAGCCGGCCCGACGGCGCCGCCTGCTGTTGCGCCCGATGGGACAACTGTGGAGGCAGCCGTAGAGGCCGTTTCAGAAAGCAGGCCGCAGGTTAACCGTAAATTAATAAATTTCGTGCAGGAGTACTTATACGTTTACCGTGACCTGAAACGTATCTTGGTTGTTGCTGTGTTCATGTTTGCGATGCTGGTTGGGTTATCGTTTGTCATCTAAGGGCGAGCGGGTTAATCTGATTTCAACTGTTGTTGGACAACGTCGTGGGCAACTGCTCGAAATATACCCCAGTCGGCCCAGTTACCCGGCAACGACCCCAATTTTTGCGCGACGTCCCCCAGAGCTGAAGCCGGAACAGCTTTGAAGCCGGTGATTGCCTCGTAGGGATCGATAGGCCTTGGCGAACCAGTGGTGGGGATCGTCTTGAAAACATAAGAGACAAAAGGCTGACGCTTGTTTTGGCCTTGCAGTAGGTAAGTAATGACCGCCAAACAGCGGTCAATTTTTGTTTTAAGGCCGGTTTCCTCTTCTGCCTCTCGCTGGAAGGCAAGATGAGGCTTTTCGCCCGGTTCCAGGCCACCCGTCATGAGGCGATAGACCCCTTGGGGGTAGAAAGCTTTTGTGTGTAACCAGATTTGACCCTCGATATTTGGGATCACCATGATGACTTCCCCTCGCCTAGATTTTCTATTCATTTTATCCATTAAATTTATCATCTCCCCGCTAGAGATAGCCAAATCAAAGTGATGCTGACGGATCGGCCCAAAACGCTTTTCCAGTTTTCTTAGCAGTTTTTTATTGTAGATTTGGTCAAAATATGGGTCGGTAATGTTCATCATGCTGTTGGTCACGATTCAATCGTTGTGATCGCGCTACGGGGCCAAATACCATTCGCTCACATTCCATGTCAACGGGGCAAATGGGCCAGGCTGCGGCCCGCGCAGCCGTTCGGCCACGAGCAGGTGTTGATAAGGCGCGATCAAAAAATCAACGGGTCGTTCTATTGCCAACGTTTCTTGGATTTGAGCGTAAATATTGCGGCGCGCTTCCATTTCACAGCCCGGAATACTGTTGGCCCGGTCAAGTAATCTATCTAACGTTAAATTTCGATAAGAAGTGAAGTTGAGCCCGAATCCTTCACTATTCTCAGTGGAGCGCCAGTAAAGTTGTTGATCCGGATCCGGCAGGATGCGCCAGCTAAAAACCGCCAGCCTGAAATCATGCGTGAACAAGTCATCGACCACGCTATCAACCCCGACGCCTTCGGAGCGGGCGAAGAGCCCGGCGGCTCGATAGTAACTACTGACCAGCCAACCCAATTTTTGATGGAGTTCATTTTGGCCATTCACGCGCAAAGAGAGTTCCAGCCGCTGCTCGTTCTGATCGAGCCAGCCGTCACCATCTTGGTCGCGCAACCCGGCCTGCCTGAGCAGCGCTTGCGCCGCAGTGGGATCATATTCCGGCGGTGATAAGCTACTGTTGGCTGCCCAGTGGCCGGGTAGCAGGGAGCTGGCCATCACTTGACCATCATTATCCAAAGCCTCGGCCAAAATAGCGGTTCTGTCGAGCGCAAGCACGAGCGCCTCCCGGACCTGGGGCGGAAGCGCCTCCTCATTTTTGGGGGTAAAGTTAATGGCCACGTAGATGACTTGGGGAACGGGATAGGTGATGATGGTACCTTGAGTCGGCGCTTGGTTATTCGGGAATTGTGAGGAAAGCGTGGTTATGGATGATTGAATAGGCCCGAACAAATCAAACTGGCCTTCCGATAGGGCAATGTCGATTTCGTCCGCCTGCAAAAAGCGAAGCGATAGACCCTCAAGATGCGGCGGGGGACCATGGTAGTTGGGGTTTGGTCTTAAACTTACGTTTCGCTTGCTTTCCGGCCAATCATCCACCACGAAAGGGCCGCTGCCAATCGGGACCGTGGCCGTTATTGTTTGCGGTAATAGTAAGGGAACTTGCGCCAATGCCGTGACGGCGGAACAATTTATCGAAACGAAGGTCAAAGCCAACGTTTCGTCGTCAAGCGCCTCGATGTTGCTAAAGGCCAGCAGCGCCGGATGCCGGCTTGCGCTTAAGCTTTCGGCAACGGCGGCTGCCGTAAGGGGGTCGCCGTTGCTCCACTTGAGGTTAGCCGGCAGTCGAAAAACAACCTCGCGCCCGCTGCTGCGATACTCCCAGCTTTGGGCCAAGCCAGGCTGCAGCACTGCCGTCTTCGGGTCAACCTGCAACAGGGTATCGAACAGAAGCGGCGTCAGCTCACGCAGGGCAGTGTCGTTTTCGAGGATCGGATTCAAGTTGACCGGGCTGCCAATCAGACCAACAAGCGCCGTTCCACCGCCGTTTACCGCCAAGGAATTGGAGGGAGTTTGCGAAGATCCAACGTTATGAGAGGCAGAATTTGTCGGGGCCGCAGCTGAACTTGGGGTTGAGACGACGGTAGCCGGTGGCTCGGTCGGAGGCAAAGCCGCCGGAAGGGGGGAGGCAGATTGGCAGGCCGCGACGAACAAGATGATAAAGCAAAATAGGATCTTAAATAATATAAGCGGCTCAAAATGTGAGTGACTCCAACGAAAAGGAAATTGTTTCAGCACGGGGATCCTCATCAGAATATTTAGCCAGGCAGCCGTAAATATTCCGGTAACCTCCTTCAGATTCTCGAATGTTATTGAAAAGCCACCGGTATAAATTGTAAATAGTTTGCTTTTACAGAAAAATTTCTGAACCGCAGTATTGGCAGGCAATAACGCCTTTACCGACAAAGGCCTGCGTGCCTCCGCAGTTTGGGCACTTGTTGCCGGTGAGTTGCGAAGCTTCCCGAGAGTAGAGCACACCTTTATCCCAATTAACGAAGCCTGTAAAAAGACCTAACCCGACTAATTTATAAATGTCGTCGCGGACTTGGTTAGTCGTCGTTTGCAGCTCGATAACCAGATCACTTATCTCAACCTGGCCGCGAGTTTTGACCATATCCAGAATTTTTCTTTGGCGGCTTAAGTCTGCCTGGTCAGCTGCTTCGGTCCGGCTCCGGGCTAATAAAAATATGCCGGCCCCCATAGGCAAGATCCCAATGAGGACTGAAATGACCACGCCCAATACTGCGCCACCGATACCGCCTTCTTCTGTGGTAAGCGACGAAACGACTGAGATTGCGGTGCAGCCAACCAAAATCAGAAGTCCCGCCACGATCAAAATGATGCCGATTAAGCGTCCATTTTTACTCATTGTCACGACCTTACCTACACCTCTATCATCCAAAGCCGCGAGAACCGCCGCCCCCGCCGCCGCCGCCTCCACCACCACCGCCGAAGCCACCGCCGCTCCAACCGCCGCTGCCGGACGAACTGGGAGGCGTGCTGGTTAACGTGGCACTGGCCGAGTTGAGCATGCTTCCCAGACTGTCGCTCATACTGGCCAGAGATGTGCCAATGCTGCTGCTCATCCCGGTTAGGGTGGGCATGGGACCGCCTTCGCCGGCCAGTCGCCCCGGAGGACCACCGTCGCCGCCCGTCGGGGATTTGCTCGTGCCCCGCCGGGGATAACCGTGCCGGCCATACCCAGGGCCGGGAACGAACACCGGTCCCCACCAGCTCGGCGCCGGAGTATTTACGGCGGAAAACTTCCGGATGAGCCTTTGGTCCAGCCCGAATGCCGCCGCGTACGGCAGAAACGTCTCAAATTTATCCTTAACCTCTTCCAGGCTGCCGTGCTTTTCAATCGTCTGTAGATAGCGTTTGAAGGCCTGCCACTTGGCCGCTTCCTGGCTGCCCGCCAACGTTTTACGCGGCATTTTCTGCCCCACAACGATTAAGCCCAGCATTGTGACGGCCAGGGCTGCGCCGGGACAGATTACCAATATAGAATAATCCGCAAATTGAGCTAAGGCAAAAAACGATAGCACAACGGCACCAATGAAGCCGGCAATGCCCAGCCCAGTCCAGAGATAGCGGACCGTTTGCGGATTGGTTCGAAAGAAGCCCCTCTCAACCACTTCGTCGTACAGCTGTTGTTGGAGAATTGGGATGGCCTTATAGAATTTCTGACGCAGGTCCGACATGCGACGTTCTGGGTGACCCCCCAATAGATTTTGCATTAGCGTTGTTTCGAAGGGACGTGAAACTGTGCTGTTGTCTTCCATATGGAAGATATAATCGCGCCCCGAGCCGATCCCCAGAAAGCCTTCTTTTTTCTCCTCTTCCATACGCAGCACGCCCCGCCGGGCCAGATCCAAGATCGTAGCCATGATATCCTTTAAATCAGCCTTTTCGTCAATCAGCGTTCCGACCACCCCGGCCGGCAAATTGCCGGGCGGCTCGGTAATGTATTCGGCTATCTGGCCTACTGATCGGTCGCGTCCCTTTGTAAACCACAGCAGGTAGATTGCCAGGGGACCCCCAATCAAAAAAATCAGCCCCAGCCCGCCGGCAGATACAGCTATGACCGGCCCCCACTGCTGCTGACGGTCAACTGCGGCCTGCCAGGCAGGCGGGCTGCCCTGGACTACGCCCGGCGGAAACTGCACCCTAACCTCCAATTCCTGATCGGCCGGGATGTTTTGGGCCTCAAAGACAACCTGTCCCCGGTCCGTATAAGAAATATCGGCGGATGCGCCGTAGCTGGCCACGGTCAGTTGATCTTTAGGAAACGTTTTGGGTAGGGTAGCGGTTATCCGGGCAGCCTCGATGGGAAAATTGTGATCCGGAGCAATGGCCTTCCACCAGAGCTGATTCCCATCCTCATAGAATCGCAAACCGCCGACGACCCGGTAACGTAAAACAAACGTGTGAACGCTGCTGCGGGTCGGCGGGAAATACCAGGTGATTTCCAGGTTACCATCGTTCGTATTTGTGGTGAAGCCGTATTCCCTGGAGGTTTCGGGCGAAAAAGATTGTTCAACCCCGTTGATTATCTCTGCTACGGTGACGTCGGTGATCTGTTCGACCCGGTCGAGCGGAATCTCGGCAAATCCAAAGCGAAAAGTTCCGCTTGTAAACTCAATTTGCTGCACCTCCTCGACCAGGATGTCGGAGTTTTGCTGCACATTGAGATTAACATCATAACGCTGCCAGCGCAGGGCCTGATCCTGGGCCAGGGCGGGATTTGCAGACCGGACCAGCAGCACGACGAACGTCAGCAATATGGCTAACCAATATTTTTGTCTCATAGCACTTTCCGGATATCTGGGATCCTCAGTTGCACATAAAAACCGCTCCCATAATGAATCATGTTCATTTCAAGACAAGATGTCAAATAAAGATGCATGCCATTGGAATGGCCTGAGACATGCCGACGTGCTGCAATGTGGTTGCCATCTACCGCAGGACCTAATTTGCTGCCCACCGCTGCCCGGAGGCGGATCGGACCCGGTGAGGTCACAGCTGTTCTAAATTAACGCTGAACGGGTGTTCCCAGTAATCACAGGTCCATATCGGATATATGATCTTGCTGGTGAAGGTCATCCATCATGATAGAGTCTGCCCCAGTTTCCCGCGTAGCTGCCGCAGTGGTAAGGCCCGCCAGACGACGTTCATATCCTGCTGGTTCAATCCCCCGACCAAAGCCAGGGCAGCCAAATAGGTGATCCCACCCACTGCGACCGTGGCCAAAAAATTGATATCACCAATCGTCCACATCGTGGCACCCATGACGGCAGCGGCAGCGGCCGGCCGCCAGGCGATATCGAACCAGGGCACGACACACAGATTTTGGCGCACCAATATGTAAAAAGGAATGAGCAAGGCCCACTCAGACAGAATGGTGGTGATGGCTGCAGCTCGATAGCCGTAAAGGGGAATAAAAATTAAATTCGTGACGATGTTAAAAAGAACGCCAATAATAAAGGCCCGGGTTAGGTGGCGCTGTTGGTTGATGGCAATCAGTACATATTGAGTTACCTGGTTAATAAAGCTAAACGGCAAAAACCAGATCAGCAGTTGCAGCACAATCACTGAATCAGGCACGAAGCTTTCGCCGGCCAAAAAAAGGATGAGTTCACGGGCGATGAAGGGCGTGCCGACGGCGATAGGTAAAGCCAGCATGAGCAAAAAACGCAAACTTAAAATATAGGCTCGTATGAGCGAGTCGCGAGAGTCGACGGCAAAGCGGCTCATCAGCGGAAAAATAGCCAGGGTAAAATATTGAGGGATAACATTGATCCCATCGATATATTTATAAGCCGCGTTGTAATAGCCAACCGAGTCGTCGCCCCACGTTGGCTTGAGAATAAAGACGTCGATGCGAAAGAAAATAGTCGACAGTAGATGATTAATCATGAGCGGCAGGCTTTCGCCCATCATTTCCTTTTGCAGGGAGCGGTCAGCGTCCGGCAAGGGTCGGAATATCTTTGTGACTAAAATATAGCTCAAACTCACGAAGGCAATCAGATTTGCAAACAGTGAAGCGCCGGCCAGACCGATAATGCCCCAACCCGAGATCAGTACGAATGCCCCCACCGTAACCCGGCTTAACGTCGTCACCGAGGCGATGGCCGCCGGATACTCAGCCTTTTCATAAGCATAAAAAACCGCGGTCAGGCCGTCTGACCAGTTGCTTAGAAGCATTCCGATCGATAAGATGGCAATCGTGATAATGACATCGGTCGTAAGCTCGCCAAATATTGCATAAAGCCCCAAAACTGCCGCCATAAAAGGAAGTGCCCCCAGCCACAAATATAGGCGTAGCAAAGAGACGTTGGATAAATAGCGGTTGCTCTGGTCACGGTTAGCCGCCACTTCGCGGGTGGTCAGGGTGCCCAGACCGTAGCGCGTCAAGATTTCAATCAGCCCGATAAAGGCAACGGCAAAGGCATAGCGTCCGGCCCCTTCCGGCTGCAGAATACGCAGCATAAGCATAGCAAAGGCAAAATCAATCAGCCGATTGGACAGCGCCATCACCATCGGAACCAGGCTGTTTTTGGCGACTCGCTTGATCGCCGAGTCGGTTTCGTCTTCTCGATACAGTTTTCCCCAGGTCCAATAGCCCAGCGCAAAAAGGAGGGTGACAAACGCTAAGAATGAACCGTATAGACCCAGTTGGAACGGGCGCGGACTGTAGCGGAAGTGTATCTGCCACGCACCCGGCTGCAGATACACAGCGCGAAAATTGCCGTTGGCGCGATGGATGGTCAACTCGATCTCGGAGTCTTTCACCCGGCTCGGAACTTGTGCTGAGCCTGCCGACGAAATAGGCTGCGGGTTTTGCCGCCCCTGAGCAGGTCCGGATAATTCGGATTTTGAATTGAGACCGGGGATGGGCAGATTTTGTGCGCCGGGTGTATCAGGCGATCGGGCATCTAACCGTAATGGGCTGACATAAGCCCGCCAGCCGGGGAAATAACTATCGGCCAGGACGAGCCAGCCGGGTTGGTTGAGTTGGGCAGTCAGGCGGATCTCGTTGGGGGTGTATTCGACAATTTCAACACCGGATTCGATTTCAACCGGCAGTTGGGCATCAGCAGGGTTCATCTGGCGGCCCAAGCCGCTGTTTTCACCGTCGAGGATGATTTGTTGACGGGGGTTGAGACTGCGCAGGGCAAAGTCTAGGTCATCCTCGGACTCGAGTTCGATAGGCTTTTCAAAATCTGCGGGGGTCACCTGTTCGCGGACAATAAAAGCCCGGGGCAAGACGTCCGCATTTTCGTAGACCCGAATTTCGTCATCGTATACCAGCGTGTAATTTGAATTCGTGATCTCGACCGCCGTTAAAATGTAGCGCACCCCCAATAGGTCGATTAGGGCCGAGTCGAGCGCATCGAAGCCATCATAGTAGATGGGGCCAATCCGATTGAATAGAAGATCGCCGTTGGCCTGGATGAGGTGCATGAAACGGGCATATTGGGCCGGGATGATACTGTCGTAGCCGCGCACGTCGAACAGGTTACTATACATTGTTGCATTTGCCAGAAAGACCTTGTTGCCGCGCCCGGTGGGCGTATCAAAGCTGCTCAGTCGAAAGAATGGATCTGTGACCTGGCGCGCTTCCAACCATTGGACGACTTTAGGTTTAAAGTCGAGCAGGGCCGGATCCACCGAGGGATTGAAGCCGGCGCCGGCCCAGAAAAGGTCGAGTGCGATGATGATCACCGCTAACGGTTTCCAAATGGGCTGGAGTGAGATATTTGTCTTGCTGTCCTGCTGTCCCAGGCCCTTGTGCCACTGCCGCTTTCCAGTTTCGAGAGATGGAACAAAAATTGGACAGCGGACAAGTCGAAGCACGGCGCCCGCTGCCATCATCATCACAAATAATTTAAAGAAGTTAGGCCACTGGTAACCGAAAAATTGACGTCCGTTAGCAAAAGCATTTTGAGCCAGACCGGAGCGTTCGAAGATAAAGCTGGCTGCTTGGATAAACGGCAGGGGATAACTCAGCGCCCCAAGCATAATAACTAGGCCGGCCAAGCCGCTCCAAAAAAGTGTCCAACCTACGTACGAACTAATTTCTTGCCCCCACTCTGTTTTTCCGCTGCCCCACCGCTTGACTAATCCATCTAGGTAGGTTGCACCCAAGCCGGCTAATACGGCGAGGCTAAGAGTATAGGGAAAAATCCAGCGGAATGGGGAGTGCAGTTGGTTCCAGCCAGGTAAACCGTAAAACAAAATGGCATAAAGTGGCGTACCAAAAGCAAAAAGTAGGGAGAGCAGAGCCAGGAGGCTGAAGATCAAAACATGAGATTGCGACAAGACTGTCAAATGCGGTAAGCTATTTCGAAAAGGGAGAGGCCCTCCGACAGACTCCGGCGAAGGGCTTTGTTTCGCTCGAATTGAAAGAGTTTGTCTGACGTTAAATAAATAGGTTTTTGAGGCCTGGGCAATGGCCAGCGCTGCCAAGACCAGCGGCAAAATCCCTACGTACGCGCCGGCCTCGACTGACGTTTTAGTATCCCAACTGCTGCAGTAAGGGCATAAGGGGTTGACTTCGCCGTTGGCGTTGAAACCGAATGGCTGCCACTGCCATGTAACGACGTCGAAGTAAGCGTGATGAGCCGGGCTGCCAAAGAAATCGGGAATCAAAAAGCTAACGAGGCGGCGTGCCGGCAAAGCCCAGCCGCGCACCTGCCCCAGCGTCACAGAATTGTCACGGAAGTTTTGGGTAACGATCTCATACAAAGGAACCAGTTGGATGGCGCCTAAGCTCACACCTAATAAGGCCATAACTAAAAACCATGCGGCCAAACGTCCGGCGAAGCGAAACGTAGCCTGCCGCCGCCAGAGGATCAAAAGCCGGCAAAGGGTGTAAAATCCGCTGACTAACAAGGTGTAATAAGTGATTTCAACGTGCCCGGCCAGGACTTGTAGGCCTAAGGATACGGCTCCGGCCACCACGTAGGGAATTGGCGAGTAGTTGACCGGCCCTTTTTCTTCTTGCTTACGGATAATGATTTCTATCATTGCCAAAATCAGCGGCAGCCAGACGGCTCCGGCAACGATCATGGTGAACACAACTCTGGTAATAAAGAAGCCACTTAAAGAATAAGTTATGCCACCGACCAGCGCCCCGACGCGGTTAGCTCGTAAGGTGCGCAAAAAAATGTACATAAATAGCCCGGCTAACCACAGTTGGCTGACTGTGAACCAACCGTAAGCTTTGCTGAGTGGCAAAATATAAAAGATGATGCTAAAGGGATACAAGGCTGAGTGCTGTCCGTTAGCCAAAAAGGGTTGGCCCGAGAGAATGTAAGGATTCCAGAGCGGAATTTCACCGGCTGAAATTGACTCCCGGATGAATTTTTTCCAAACGTAGTTTTCCAAAATTAAATCGGAGAGGAGTTGATTTTGGGGTAAACCGATACCCAGCATATCTCGGTATGACAGCCAGGGTTCAAAGGCAAATAAATTGTCAACAGGGAGAAGGGTCTTGGGTCCAAACGTAACCGGCCAAAAAAGCAGCAGCGGCAGGCTAAATAAGATTAAAGCGATTAGGAGATCGTGTCGAGAAATCGCTTTCAACAAACGCGGTGCTCCTAAGCTTCTGCTGAGCGAGGTAGCGAAACCGGTTGGACGTTGCGATGGCGCCAGCGAATCTCAAAAACACGTAAGGCTGCCTCTACTTTGACCGGGACCGACATCTTGCTGCGGCCGATCCGCCGGTCTTCGAAGTAAATGGGGATTTCCAAAATGCGGAAGTTTAGTTTTTCTGACACAAAGGCCATCTCTACTTGAAACACATACCCGTTGGAGTTAATTCGCTCCAA
>JBFGLD010000069.1:0-11338 GCA_041576335.1 Anaerolineae bacterium
CCTGAGCTCTTGGCGTGATTTTTGCCCTGGACAGCCAATCAGAGTGAGTTATTTGAACAGTACCAAACAAGGAAATTCTTAGCATGCTCATGACGTTCCCCCTTAGTTAACCCACTAACAAATTATCAGACCTTCGGACTTGTCAGGTCCAATAGGTCATCATTCACGACAATTCTTTGTTATTTAGCAGTCTCCGACAAGAATAATTCTATCAAACATTGGACATCGCGATGGTCAATTGCCAAGCAATTGTAGTGCAAAATTTCAGTAAAGTGGCCGAAATACCTATTTATGAGATTCTTGAAATATGGGGTGGTCAGGTTGTCGCCAAATTGACGTGGTCAGACGGTGAGGTCAAGGTCATAAAGCATTTGAGATGGTAAGGCACCGTTGGAGTATGATGCGGGCGACTCGTCTAGCGAACGCATATTTGTATAATATCAATTTTTTTAAGAAATTACAATGGCAGAAAGTACTAATTTTGTTTGGTGAGGTCAACGCCGAAACTACTATTTTTGTAGCCCAGCTCGAGGCCGATGAAACGCTATATCGAGGAAAAAGTGGATCTTAGCATTAAATAAGATGACCCGTCAGATCGATTTGAGATTAGTTTTTGAAACTAAACTCACAGAATCGTCGCTTGTCCCAACGGCTCGCTCAATCGGTTCTTCAAGAGGTGCGGCAGTAAGCGAGGAGGCGGCTGCTTCTTCGATCAAATCATTGAGGCGATCTAACAGGCTGACAACTTTGGGTGAGGGCGGTGTTTCTTGGGCAGCCAGCATCGCGTCGATATTGGCAGCTCTTTCCTGCAAATCGGCTAAGGCGGGCACGCCTATTCCGGCCACGTGGGGAAGTCGTTCTTGCAGCAGCCGGCCGAAAAATATTTGAATAGCTACGGCCACGGGCGGCGCAATGATCAGCCCTTTTGGGCCAAGTATTTCGATTAGGGCGATCATGGTTAGAACCAAGAGCAAACTACTAAACCGCTGCCGGTCGAAAAAGCGAGGCTCAATTTTCCACTCCAATACCCAGTATACGACCAACGCATAGCCGGCTGCGAAAATTCCCAAGGTTAGCCCATGGGTTACGCCTACGATCGCTACAGGGATTAGCGCCAATATCAGGCCCATTATGGGAATCAGCCAGACTGCCCCGCCAATTAAGGCGAGCAAAGTGGGATATTTTATCCCGATAACCCAATAGCCCAGTCCCAACAGGAGTCCGGCCAGCAGGCTTTGGATCAGTTCGCTGCGGATGTAATCACCGACGCTGGTTTCGATATCTCGCCAGATATCACGGGCCTGAGCCCGATATTCTACCGGAGTTAACGACAGCCAAAGCCGCTCGAAACGGACCTGGTCGGCCGTCCAATAAATACTCAGCACGACGATGATGACCAGATAGGCAATATTTTCGACCAAGTTAGAGGTTAGCCCGATCACGGTTTGGATAAAGGTGAATCCCTGCGAACCAACTAGGGCCTCATAAATGGTCTCTGACGGCGGTAACCGGGCCGCGACAGCGCGCTGTAGAGTCGTGCCATCCGGCCACATAACCATTATGTGTTCGTATCCGATCGCCAAATTGTTGGCCAGTTGTTGCAGTTCTGTAAGCAAAAAAAGGCTGAGCAGAGCCAGCAATCCCCCGACTAGGGCTAAACTGAAGCCGTAGACGAGCAGCAAAGCCAGCCTCCAGGGGATACCTTGCCGGGTCAAGAATTTAATAGGTGGGCGAAAGGCAGCGGCGGCGGCCAAGGAAAACAGAAAGAGCCAAATCGCGCTGCGAAAGTGCCATAACAACAAGACTGCGGTCAATGTCGCCAGCACCACTCCGGTGAACCATGCCAGTCGTTTCATAAGCGAACCTCAACCGCCTTGCCTTGGACCAAGATACTATCGAGGTCGGCGGCAATGGCTTCGATATCTTCCTCAACCAATTGTTCATTTTCTGCCGAAGGTATTAACTCGGCTTGACGCACCTGTTTTTGTACATCGCGAATCAGATCTCGGATACGGTAACGCAGCCGGCTTAAACCGTCTCGCCGGCCGTCGAACTGCTGCTCTAGGGTCGATGGCTCCAGCAGAAAGTGGTCCAAAAGAAGCTGCAGGATCGCGGCGATGGGGATGGCTAACAAGACGCCCAGAACACCTAATAACGAGCCGAACGTAAAAATGGCTAACAGGGCTATGAAGGGATTAACGCCGACCGATTTGCTCATTATGCGCGGCACCAGGAAAGCGTTCTCAATTTGCTGAATAATTATCGTTGCAACAATCACCCAGATTGCTTTGGCCGGATCGGCCGAAGCGGCGATGAGGATCGCCGGTAATGCGCCCAGAATTGGGCCCAAATAGGGCACGGCCTCCATTAACCCGGCAAATAAGGCCAGGACCAAAGCATACGGCACGCCGAGAACCACATAAGCCACGAGCGCCATCAAGCCGATCACCACGCACAGAATAGCTTGCCCCCGTACATACGCCCCCACCTTGCAATGCATTTCATTGACCAACTCGCGTGTGTTCTCGCGCTGGTGCGACGATATTAACAGCAGCAAACTGCGGATTACTCGCTTACCCTCAAGTGTCCAGTATAAACTCAACATTAAGGTCGCAATAGTGATGAAGAGGCTCTTAAAGAGCAGGGCAACGGATGCCATACTGTGGGTGATAGACGACATATTTTCCGATGTTTCGGCGGTGACGGGCATTGTCGTCATTGACAATTCGGGAGGCAACCGCCAGGAGAACTGCTGCAGCAACAGGTTGGGAGATTGGACAAGCATTGCTCGAAAGTGCCGGTAATAGCTGGGAATAGTATCAATAATTGCGCTTACCTGGTCAAAAATTAAGGGAGTAATCAACAGCGCAAAACCAATCAAGATAGCTGACAATGCCGCGTAAATCAAAACAACGCTGAGAATAGGCGGCAATCCCCAGCGCTGTAGTCTGTTGGACAGGGGGTTCAAGGCGGTGCCGATAATAAAGGCCGTAAACAAAATAAGAACGACGAAGCGAAGTTGGTAAAGCGCCCAAAAGCTAACAGCTACTGACAGGACGACGAGCGTAGCTGCAATTATTCGGGAGGTGGTCCAGCTACTTAACCTTGAAGAATCGGCGGGTGTAAACATCTTTCCGGGTCTATCTTTCCTAGCTCAAATAATTAACACATCAAGGCTGAAGTCGTAATTGATAAATAATCTTAACTGTAACGCCGGCGACTGCTGCCCGAGAGCAAAAATATGTAATAGAGCAAAGTACCGATTGAAGATACAGCCGCGGCCACATAGGTCCAGGCAGCGGCACCTAATACCTTCCGGACACCTTCAGTCTCGGCTTCACCGGAGAGAATGCCTTCGCTCACGAGTAGTTTCTTGGCCCGGTTGCTGGCATCAAACTCCACTGGTAAGGTAATCAATGCGAACAGGGTAGACGCCGCAAACAAGATGACCCCAACCCAGGCCAATTCAAGTATTCCCAATAGAAACCCGGCGATGAAGATCCAGGGAGCCAAAGTACTTCCAAATTGGACGGCCGGAACGATCGCACTCCGCACTTTCAGCGGGAAATAGCTGTGAGAATCCTGCAAAGCATGTCCGGCTTCATGAGCCGCCACGCCGGCTGCCGCTACACTGGGCGTATGGTAGACCTTTTGGCTAAGTCGAAGCACCTTAGAACGTGGATCATAGTGATCGGTTAACATTCCAGGCGTTTCTTCAACGGCAACTTGATGGAGCCCCTGCGAGTCGAGTAAGGCCCGGGCTACATGAGCTCCGGTAAGATTACGGGGCGTGCGTACTTGCGAGTACTTGGCAAAGTTACTTTTGATCCGTGTTTGGGCGAAAAGACCGAGTAACAAACCGGGTAAAGCAAAGAGCCAGAAAAGTGGGTTTTGAAACATGAACATTTCGTCACCTCCTCTACCAAAGTCTGATTTCTTAAAGCGTTGTTTTTTACTATTTTAATGGGTATTAGCTCCGTCCGACCACACTCACCTGGGCAATTTCGAATCGAGGTTCAGAGCTATTTTTTGGTAACTCTAATCGGAGTTGTGAGCCGGTCGCATCACCCGGAAGAGTTAATCAACCCAGCAAACCACTATCTTGTCAAGCAGTTTTGGCGAGGGCAGGGCAACTGCAAAGTCCGTCAGCTTTGTCCAAACTGGACCAGTATCCCTGTTTTGTAGCGACCCATAAGCCAAAAAACGCCAATACACCAAGATTATGTCATTTCATGGCAACAAGACAGGTCCAGTTTTTCATTGTCATGCGACTTTGCAATAGCCTTGGGCGCGGGCTCGACAAACATAAAGTGGACATAATACAAGTTAGGGGGGGAAGGTTGTCAATTTTCCGACAACACAGTAGAATAAAGCGTGAAGCCTACACGTAAATCAAGAGGCAATTCGTGGTCATGATTAGTGATACGTTGTTTAACCTGTTGGTTATGACAACTAAGGAGGGCGGCGATGGCCGATTTCTATCCCGATATAATGGGTGAATATATCGATACCTCAATGCGATATCAAACCGCCGGGGTGCAATATGCCGGACATTTTGAACCGGCCACAATGCCCCCTGGCCAAGTGTCCGAGCTATACCTATTCCTGCAGAACACGCTTGACGTGCCCCTAAAAGTCAACGTTAAAGTCGAAGTACCTAAAACCAAGGGTTTTTTTAGCGGCGGAAAACCACTTTTTTTGGTGGATAAGCCTGTCATTCAACTAAGGCTCACTGAAGGTGAGGCGGGAGTGCTAACGCTCCCCGTCACGACCACCGGCCTTGCTCAGGACGGCAAGCATCTATTAACGCTTGAATTTAAGGTAGCGACCG
Organism: Anaerolineae bacterium; assembly: GCA_041576335.1. Classification (GTDB taxonomy): domain Bacteria; phylum Chloroflexota; class Anaerolineae; order 4572-78; family J111; genus JANQQF01. The sequence goes on from JBFGLD010000069.1 coordinate 4,832, forward strand.
AAGGCAAAAAGAAAGGTAAACGCGTTCGCCCGGCCAAATCGCGCAGCAAACTGGGCAAAGGTCCAATCGATAATTTGGTTGGTTTGAACCTGGTCAGTACTCTGGGCGCTACTTATACCGAAGAGGCCGTCAAGAAGGCCAGGTTCCCACTCGAATTAGCCGGGCCACATCAGGAAATGGAAAGAGCGCCGCGACTAAAACATAATTACCAAACAATCTGGACTCAAGAGCAATTGAGCCTGTTTGATAAAGCCAAGCACGAGCTGACTTTACGGGATGAAAAATTAAGAAAAATGTTAACCACCGAAGCCTTATTCGTCAACCTTTACGGCGAAAGCGTCTTTAGATTCGCCGATGCGGGCTTACCGTTGCGGATAGGCGAAGCCATAACCCTGGCCAAAATACTGACCTACACCTGTCAACTTTTCCTTAGCAGTCCAAAACGGCGCTTAGGGCTGCTGGTACCCATTTGGGAACGCGCTCTGGACGCGGGCATGGATACGAGTAATGCTTTACAAGTGATTCGATCCGCCGGCTACAGTCATATTCTCAAATTGGCTATCGCCATTAGCTTTGGTTTGTTGGCTCAGGCAATCGGTCGCCAACCTTGGTCACTAGATGAGCGCCAAGTCGTAACCCACCATATCGCCGAGAATATTGATATTGGGCAGACAACCGAGGAAGACTTTCTCTATTTACCGCTGCTGATGGCCGGTACCCTAGTTTCAAGCAGGATAAAATTAGATGGTGAAGATGTTCGCCACACCCTGGCTCTCATGAAACAAGCTTACCAAACCCGCACCGATCTATTTTTTGAGGACGACTTGGCCCAAGCTGACAAAATTTATAAAAATATCATCGAAACGATGACTCAGGCGGGCTAAAAACAATCATCGCTGGTCGGACTGCAACCAACCACCGATGAGCAAACTTTGTACCCAATTTTATGTTTAAAGTGGGTTTATTTTGCCGTTAAACTGGCCAGCCGCGCTTCTAATTCAGCCCGCCGTGCCGCTGCGGCTCTTCGGCCCTCAGTCAAGGCGTTATCGACTCGCACCCGGACATTTTCTTGAAGTGCGCTCCCACTCCGTGGGGTGGTTAATAATACTGCCGCAGCCCCAAGCAGGGCACCAAACAAAAAACCAGCGAAAAAATTTACCGGCTTCATCAAGCTTTCCTCCTTAAGCAAAGTGCCTATACGATTCCTTCAAGGCCCTTTTATTACGGGATAATTGTATGCAATCACCATTAAGCCCTCAGCTGTTCGCTGCTCATCCAAGGTCAACATTTTTGTTACTAAGATATCGGCAGCGTGAACCTGACGCACCGTTTCATTATACCACGCTCCCTTCAATGGGGGAATCTAACACCAAAATTCTGATCTCTCAATTTTCCGTTTGCGCTTCGACAAATTGTCCAGGTTAATGGTAAAATCAGCTTCCATGAGTTTCAACCCGATTTTCAAAAACTGTGTAATTCTCATAAAAGGGGCCGGCGATCTGGCCAGCGGGGTTGCTTATCGACTGATGCGCAGCGGTTTTGCTGTAGTAATGACCGAACTTCCGGCGCCGTCGATGGTCCGCCGCACGGTCTGCTTTGGCGAAGTGGTCTATAGTGGCGAAACTAAAATTGAAGGCATCCCCGCTCGACGCGCTAATACGGCTCAAGAGGCCCAGGAGTTGGTCGAAGGTGGCCTTATCCCGGTATTAGTCGACCCGGAAGCTAGAGCCAGACAAATCTTAAGGCCACAGGTCCTGGTCGACGCAATCATGGCCAAGGTCAATACCGGCACGGCTATGAGCGATGCCCCGTTGGTCATCGCGCTAGGGCCGGGCTTTACCGCCGGAAACGATTGCCACGCTGTCATTGAAACCAATCGTGGCCACTGGTTGGGACGCGTCATTTATCGGGGGCAAGCCGAGCCCAATACCGGCAGGCCCGGCCAGGTAAAAGGCTACACGTCCGACCGGGTGCTGCGCGCGCCGGCGGCCGGAAAATTGATTCCCCTGGCCCAGATCGGGGATGTTATTAGCCAAGGTCAACTCGTTGCCACCGTGAACGGGCACGAAATTCGGGCGCCCTTTGATGGTGTTTTGCGCGGCCTCATTCACCCGAACGTCGAGCTTACAGCCGGCCTCAAGGTCGGCGATCTCGATCCACGGGCCAATCGACACCACTGCTTTACCATTAGCGACAAGTCATTGGCGATTGCCGGCGGGGTTCTTGAGGCGATTTTGGCCAGCGAGGTCGTTAGGCTAAGCAGCGGCGTTTCCTACGGCTCGACCCCAAAATTGTGAGCTGAGAACGGCAAACGTGCCTTGTTAATGACCACTTTCAGGCACATGGGGCTATTTGTGGGTCATTATTATGGATATTTCTCGTGCGTTGCGTTTAACTCCCGGAGACGTCGTGGCCTTAGTGGGTGGCGGAGGAAAAACCTCTGCCATGTTTCAACTGGCCTCGGAACTGGTTCGGGCCTCCCCCAAGAAAACACGAGTGCTAACCACCACCAGTACCCGTATCTTTGCTGCGCAAATCAGGCAGGCTCCGGCTTACGTTACGTTTGACCCGGAGCAGCAAACCATAGCCAACGTGTTGACGCAGCTAGACACGGCCGTGAACCAACATGGCCAGGTATTGCTCATAGGCCGGGCCGACCGTGAAAGCGGCAAAGCATTTGGTATTCCGCCCGATATCGTGGACGAACTGGCGGGTACAAACCGATTTGACATCATCATCAACGAGGCGGACGGCTCCCGTATGCGTCCCCTAAAAGCCCCGGCCGAGCATGAGCCGGTTATTCCCACAAGCACTACGGTTGTCGTACCTGTTGCCGGTATCGATGCCCTCGGGCGCCCTCTCAATGATGAGACGGTACATCGCGCTGCCCTGGTAAGCCGGCTGAGCGGCACGCCCTTGGGTCAGCGGCTGACCGTTGACACAATTGCGACCGTGTTGAGCCATCCTCAGGGCGGTCTCAAACATGTCCCTGCTCACGCGCGCGTCATTCCGCTGCTGAACAAAGTCGAAAATCCGACCGGTCTGGCGGCTGCCAGGCACATCGCGGCTAGGCTGCTGGCCGCTAATAAGATCGACTCGGTCGCCATTGGCGCGGTACAGCGAGCCGCAGCGCCCATCGCCGAAGTGCAGGGCCGAACCGCAGCTGTCGTGCTGGCCGGAGGCGGATCCAGCCGCTTTGGATCCGCCAAGCAGCTTGCCCGCTGGCAGGGGCAAACCTTTATCGAACGGGTTGTAGACCTAGCTCTCGCCGCTGCAACCGTTCAGTCGGTCATCGTCGTCCTGGGCGCGGAAGTGAAGCGGTGCCAGGCAGTGCTGGCCAATCGCCCGGTTAAGTTCGTCATCAACGAGCGTTGGGCCGATGGACAAAGCACCTCGATGCAGGCCGGGCTGGCGGCCGTACCGGCTAATGTAGACAGCGTTGTCTTTCTGCTTGTCGACCTGCCCGGCCTTACTGCCACAATCGTGGATAGCCTAATCGAACGCTACCGCAAAACGCTTGCGCCTATTGTTTGGCCCGAGTTCGAGGGCCGGCGCGGCAATCCGGTTTTGTTCGATCGATCTCTGTTTCCCGAACTCATGCAGATTAGGGGCGATACCGGTGGGCGGCCTTTGGTCAATGCGTATCAAGCTCAAGCAGAGCGTGTCGCCGTGACCAATCCGGCAGTTTTGCTGGATGTTGACCGTCCGGAAGACTTGCAGGATTTAGGCTAAATATCTGACGTTTAACCTAACTGCCATTTAAAACGCCGGGCCGGATTGGTCCAAGTCATTTTGTACCCAACGGAGTCTGTGCGATTATGGAGAGAAACTTCTTGTGGTATAATGGCGAAGAAAATTAAGAACCGATTGGTTTGTGGAACTAAGCTGCTAGCAGGTAAAGCGCATGTTATTAACCATTGATATCGGCAACACAAATATTACTTTCGGCGTGTACGATCGCCAGGAAGCATTGCAGCATCATTGGCGGATCAAAACAGATCACGACCGCCTGCCAGATGAGTACGGTATTATTATGCTCGGGTTGATGCTCCACGAAGGCTTAAATTTTTCAGACATCCGCGGAGTGGCCATGGCCAGCGTTGTGCCGCCGTTGACCCAGGTCTTTATAGAGATGATAGAGCGATTTATCAAGCAAAGGCCATTACTTGTAGGCGCTGACGTTAAGACCGGGGTAGACATCTTGATTGATAATCCCCAAGATGTTGGCGCCGACAGGATTGTTGATGCCGCTGCTACCTTTAAATTATACGGCGGCCCCGCCTGCGTCGTCGATTTTGGTACGGCGACGACCTTTGATGCCGTTTCAGATAGAGGTGAGTATTTGGGAGGTGCTATTGCTCCGGGCATTAGTATTGCTGCTGAAGCCCTTTTTAGCCGTACGGCCAAACTGCCGCGGATCGATTTCTTACCTCCTCCGCGGGCCATAGGGACCAACACAATTCACGCTATGCAGAGCGGGCTTATTTTTGGCTATGTTGGTCTCGTCGAAGGGATGGTTAGTCGTTTTAGGCAAGAACTCGGCCAACAAATGCGGGTTATCGGTACGGGCGGACTGGCCAGGACGATGGCCAAAGAAACCAGCGTGATTGAGATTGTCAATCCTTGGCTCACGCTGGAAGGACTGCGGATTATTTGGGAAATGAATCAAACGTAGCGCAGGGTGTGTGGTCCGTGGTCTCTTTTTCTTCTTCACCGGGAAATTCAATGAGCCCTATAAAAGTTGTCCAAAACAAGCGTATCATCCTGGGTGTCACCGGCGGCATCGCTGCTTACAAGTCAGCAGCCATTTGCAGCCAGCTCGTACAAGCCGGCGCGCTGGTCGACGTGGTGATGACCGAGGCAGCTCGAAATTTTATTACTCCCCTCACCTTTCAAGCGCTGACTCACCGCCCTATTTACGGCGATATGTTCGACATCCCCGACAACGAGAATATTCCGCATATCGTTTTGGCTGATGCTGCCGACCTGGTATTGATTGCTCCGGCGACCGCTAATACGCTCGGCAAGCTGGCTAATGGACTCGCCGACAATTTGCTCACCGCCATCGCGCTGGCTACCCCGGCACCTTTACTTGCGGCGCCGGCAATGGAAACGGATATGTGGCACCATCCGGCGACCCAGGCAAACGTGGAAAAATTACGCGCTTGGGGTATTACCCTGGTTGGCCCGGCCGCAGGACGGCTCGCTTCCGGCGCTACGGGCGAGGGGCGCATGGCTGAACCGGACGAGATTATCGGTATGGCCCAAATCGTCTTGGCCCGCGCCGGAGACCTGGCCGGGCAGCGAGTGGTCGTCACGGCAGGCGGCACGAGAGAGGCCATCGATCCCGTTCGCTTTATTAGCAATCATTCGAGCGGCAAAATGGGCTACGCCGCTGCCGAGGTGGCCCGCAACCGAGGGGCCGCCGTTACCCTCATTACCACGGTGAGCCGGCCTGAGCCCGTAGGCATCAAAGTGATCCACGTAGACTCGGCTCAGCTCATGTTACATGCCGTACTGGCCGAAACCCGCGATGCTGCCCTGCTCGTCATGGCGGCCGCCGTAGCCGATTTTCGACCGGTAGCGATAGCCTCACAAAAAATAAAAAAGAAAGACGGTACAGAAGGCCTTACTGTGGAAATGACTCGCAACCCCGACATTTTGGCCGAGGTGGCCAAACAGAAATTGGCGGGCTACGGCCCAAGAGTCACCGTAGGCTTCGCCGCAGAAACGGAAGACTTGCTTGGCAACGCCAAAAGCAAGTTAAAACGTAAGCGTTTGGATTTGATTGCAGCCAACGACGTGACCGCTCCTGATGCCGGTTTTGCGGTCGATACAAACCGCGTCACCCTATTGGCTGCCAATGGAACCGTAACTGAACTGCCTTTGATGAGCAAAAGCGACGTGGCGGAGGCAATATTCGATGCTGTAGGCTCTTGGTTGTAGGCTCCCCCAATTATTCATCCCCTCAAAAATCTGGTGTCGATTGATTTAAGCTCACCGACCGCAATTTATGACGTGCACCGGGTAAATTGTAATGGTCACGCAATCGTCACGAAACCGTCACTGCCCCAGCTGTTTTATATGATATATTTAGTATGTCCTCCATTTTAGTCTTTGACCAGAATTTCACAGACTAGGACCCAACAACTTAACCTCTTCAAGTAATTTGCACTCGAAAAACAAAATAATCGACCCATATTCAGTACCTTTCTTCGAGTAATCTCATGGAGCGAGTTCAACGATGAAAGCTGTAATCATGGCAGGAGGTTTAGGATCACGCCTGTATCCACTCACCTTTAAGCGCCCCAAACCAATGGTGCCCCTCGTGAATAAGCCGGTACTGGCCCACATCCTCAACTTACTCAAACAATACGACATTAATGAAGTGGTTCTCACGGTTCACCATCTCGCCGATCAAATTCGCGATTATTTTGGCGATGGCCATCACTTTGGAATGACCTTGCACTACGCCATAGAAGACACCCCGCTGGGAACGGCCGGCAG